>JAUVCD010000356.1 GCA_030590865.1 Myxococcales bacterium
AGGGCAGGTTCCGCCGACCGGCGGCGTTGGAATGCCGCAAGTGCCGCAGGTGCCGTCACCCTGGCAGTGCTCGCCGGACTGACACTCCGATTCGGGATCCTCACCCATCGGGATATTGGTGCAGACGCCGTCAGTGCCCCCGGAGATGGAAGAGGCGCAGGCGCGGCACTCACCGACACAGGCATCGTCGCAACACAGCCCGTCGATGCAATGGCCATTGGCACACTCGGTGTCAGCGCCACAGGCCGTTCCGTCCACTTTCAGATCGACGCAGAGCCCGCCCTCACAATAGGTGTCCACCGCGCCGCTGCAGTCTCCATCGCCAGTACAGGCAGCGCAGACATTGGTGCCATCGCAGAACTTGCTCACACAGTCGTCGGCGATCAGACAATCGAGGCCGTTCTCACAGGCCGGGCAGCTGCCGCCGCAGTCGACATCCGTCTCGTCGCCATTCATCACCGTATCGTCGCAGACCGTGCCCACGCACTGGCCCCCTTGGCATTCCGACCCACCAGGACAGTCCTCATTGACGATGCACTCGACGCAATGGCCTAGCCCATCGCAGATGTTGCCGCCGCCATCGTCGCAGCTCGTGCCCAGCGCCGCATTCTCGAAGCCACAGATGTGGCCTGAGCAGGTGACGGTCTGGCAGTCGGTGTCTTGGCCGCTGCAGTCGGCCGGAACGTCGCACTCGTTGAAGAGCCCACCCTGCGCTCCGGTGCCGCTGCTGCTGCTGCTGGTGTTGCCGCCGGTCCCCGACGTGGTGGGGAGACCGTGCTCGAACTCATCGAAATCCATCGTGCACGTCGCTGCCAGCAAGCCGAGCAACAACATCGCGAAGAAAGTGTACTTTGCCATGGTGACCTCTACCTGATGGTACTCGCCTGACGGGTACAGTTGCCAGTACCGTGGGGTTCTCCAATGTCGGTCGACAGGCTTGCGCCTGAGTTGCCGTCCCGCTCACAACCTAGGGACACTCAGGCGGCGTGTAACCCTCTCCCTCATCGAGGGACACCGACAGCCCCGCCGCGGCACAGACGGGCGAAGTCGTGCCATCGTCGAGCACCGCGTCGAGGCTGAAGGCCGTCATGTCCCAACCGTCGGACATGAAACCACCCCCGTGGTTCTCGAAGACGATGTCTGCCACCGTCGGCATGCCCCCCGCTTCGTCGACCGAGATCTCGTCCCCCATGGGCACGGTGAACTGGTCGGTGGACCCAGACTCGAAGTCGTTAGCTTCAGTGTCGAGATTGATGCACTGGTACGCGAAAGTGTCGAGACGAGTGAAACAGATGTGGATGTTCTCGTCCGTCGAGTTGGCGCCGGTCTTGACCCTCACGTTGAGGGCATCAACGCCGAGCCCATCATCGCAGCCCGCGATGACCAACAGCGCGCCCGCCATCAAGCAGCAGCCCAGGAGGCGGAACGCGAGCCAGCCCATGGTGCGTCCTCGGGCGGACATCAGCTTCTCCGGTTCCGGCGTCTGCGAGCCAGCCCCAACAAGACCAGCAAGCTGAACGCCGCCCCGCCGGCCAGCGAGCCGCGACCGACCAGCCGGCAGCCGCAGCCACTGTCCTCGTCGGTGCCACCATCAACGGACGAGCCGCTCGAGGTGGTGCTGCCCCCGGTACCGGACGAGCCGCTCGAGGTGCCCGCGCCGGTACCGGACGAGCTGCTCGCCCCACCGCCGCCAGTCGCCGGCTCGGTCGCGCCGTGCTCGTAGGCACCGATGTCCGGTGAGCCGTCCCGCGCCAAGCCCCGGATGTCGTCGCCTGGCATGTCGCTCGAATCGGCAGCACCGATGGCCGGGCTGCTGTCGGCGATGGCGCCATAGGTCTCGACCAGCCGCAGAAACTCGTCCCGAATGGTGGTGCTGCCGCTGGCGAACTGGTGGGTCTGGTCATCCCAGACCGGCAGGGTGACCGATGATTGGTCCTCAGGCAGCAAGGGATCGGCATCGATGGCCGCCGGATCATCGGCCGGGTTGATGTCGCCGCCTGTGGGCAGCGCGCCCCCATCGTTCCAATAGAGATTGTTCTCCAGCGCCAGGGTCGACAGGGTGACGTCACCGTAGACGTTGACCAATCGGTCGGTCATCGAGCCCGTTGGATCGCAATAGATGCTGTTGCGCATCGTGATGTCGCTCATGGTGGGATTGTCCCCTTCGGTGCCGATGCGAAACCCGAAGGAACCGCTCGGCAGATCGCCGACCACGGTGTTGGCACGCACGGTGAGCTGGGAGGCCCCTTTGAACTGCATCGGCGCCGCCATCTGCTCGGCCGAGTTGCCGATGAACAGGTTGTTCTCGACCAGCCCGTTGGTGATATCGAGCTCCTCGTAGCCATCCTCGCCAAACTGCAAGAAGGCCTGATCGGTCTTGCCGCTGTAGTTCAAGAACACGTTGCGCTGGATGCGGTAGCGGTAGGTGCTGGGATTGTCGGCTGGCGCCTGGCGCTTGATGGTGATGAACGACTGGGACTCGGTGCTCGCCGGATTGCCGAAGAAGATGTTATCGGTGACGTGGACCTCACCGGGCCGGACCGAGTCGATCAGATCCGAGCCGCCCGCATTGGCCGGCTCGGAGAACACATTGCCCCGAATGAGAATGTTGCGCGGGTAGATCCCCTCGCCCCCGCGGTTGATCTTGAGCACCTCGTTGCAGGTGCCAGGCGCGTTGTTGCCGTAGATGATGTTGTTCTCCAGGGTGAAGTCCGACACGTCCTGCAGGTGCACCAAAAAATAGGTCTCCCGCCCGTTGGGACAGGTGTAGCTCGGGTGCAGGTTGGTCATCACGAAGCCCGAGATGGTGATGTGGGTCGAGCCCTCGACGTAGACCCGGATGACCTCCATCCCGCCATCGACGTTGGTAAGCGTCGCCCGGTAGTCGTTCTCCGCGGCGATGGTGACCGGGCTGGCAAAACCGCGGTTGAGGGTATTGCTGCCGCTGTACACGCCATCTTTGACCAGGATGGTGTGCCCACCCTCGGCGCCGATCCCCGCATTGGTGGCGTGCTGGATGGTGCGCCACGGCTGGCCCTCACTGCCGTCGCCGCTGTTGTCGTCGCCGTCGAGGGCGACGTAATAGGTGTCCGCCGCAGCGTGGCTCGTGGTCAGGATCAACAGAGGGACGAGGCCGAGTAAGAACGCTCTCATGGTGAGCTCCGGTGAAGTTTACAGGCGCTAAGCCGTTGCGATTCACCTGAACGATATCACCGATGCCGCTGCAATCCGCGGCTTTCGCGTGAGCCACGGCGCCGCTCAGCCGTGGCGGCCCGGCGGGGTCGCGGCCGCCGGTCTCGGTCGCCAAGATCCCCTACTAGCGGGGCATCCCCCCGTCGGGGACGTACTTCTGCAGCTCGCCGCCGCCGACTTCGTAGAGCTCGTTGCCACTGGTGATCCAGAAGTGGCCCAAGGCGCCGAACCCCATGCCCTCGACGTGGTCACCATCGCCGACGTATTCGAACAGGTTCTCCTGCGTCCAGGTGCCGTTGGGCTCTCGTTTGTACTGGCCCAGGTAGTCGGAGGTCATGTCGGACACGTAGACGTAAGACGTGTCCGTGTTGGGATCGGTGATCACCTCCATGCCATCCATGTGGCTGCCCGCCATGTTGGGATAGGCGAACTCGGCCACCCACTCGCCGGTCGGCCCGTGGAAGGAGTAGACCATCCGGGCTGCCTCGGTGGAGGCGTACCAGGTGTCGTTGGCGTCATCGAAGCCGAGCTGAGCGAACTCGATGCCCGGCGCAGTGACCACCGCCGTAGTCTGCTGGTTGGCGAAGACATATTGGTAGATCGTCCCCGGATTGGCCGGCGCGTTGAGGAAGTAGATGCGGTCCTCTTGGGCGAAGATCTCCGAGTGATGGACCATCCCCAGCGAGGGCACCGAGTGACTGCCGACGAAGGTCAGCACCCGCTCTTCGATGGCGCCTGGCTTGTCGGGATTGTCCGGGTGCTGGTTGGGCTCGAGCTTGCCGTCACCATCTGAGTCCATCAACTCGACCTGGTAGACGTCCAGCACGCTGCCGTCCTCGTACCATTCGCCGTGGTTCACATAGAGGTAGTCGCCCCACGAGTCGACGTCGCAGCCGCCCTGGAAGACGCCGCCTTTGACGAAACGAGCGTATTGATAATACGAGCCCGTGGGGTTTTCGGGGCCATTGCCGATGGGCTGCAGCTGCTCGCAGGTTCCGTTGGTGGGATTGCAGCCCATGGCCTGGGTGGGATCACAAGTGTCCAACACGTCCCATTGGATGGGATCGGTAGTGGTGTTGCAGGCTCGGGCCTGATTGCCGTAACAAGAGAACTGGCCGTCGAGGCACAGGACGCAGCCGACGTCAGGCACGCAGACCTCGTCGCCACAGTTGTCCTGCATGGCCACCGCGCCATTGGCATCACAGGTCAGAGCCGCGTTCTCGTGGCAGATCAGCTCGCCAGGAGTGCCCTGACAAGGGTTCTCGTCAGGATCGAAGCCCGTGCCCCCTCCTTCACCCGTCCCACCACCAACAGCCGGCGGGTCGGTCTCGCCCCCAGCGGGCAGCTCATCGGACAAGTCGTCTTCCAGTGCACAAGCTCCGAAAGCCACAGCGCCCCCGAGCAGACAACAGCCCAGCCATCCAGGCAGCCAGCCACCAGACACCCGGCCACCAGACACCCGGCCGAGCCTCGTCATGCTCGAGGGCGTTGGGTTGTTCTGGCTCCCGTTGGACATGCTGACCTCCACGACGACGCACACTCTGTGACTGTAACTTTACAGTTAACTTGCAACCCTCGCGCCAACCAAAATCCGCTGATGGCTCGGGCAATTACGGGCTTTTGGTGCGCGATCTGGATCTCCTGTCGTGGATCGGTAAGATCTCAGCGCCAATGTGCGCATTGGGCCTACATGAGCTCGACCAGGCCCAATGCGTCGCCCACAGCCCAGCACGAAATTAATAGTCGTAGGCGTAAGGATTGGGTTCCAGATCGATCACCACATGGGGCGCAGGGTGAGCGTCATCGACGGTCACCGAATAGGCGACCGGATGGAAACCATCCTTGGCCCCAATCACATCGTAGTGACCAGGCTCGAGCTCGAGCTCCCGAGGCCAGGGCCCGCGGATGTCCTTCTGGCTCGAGCGCTGCCCCTTGGTGCCCATCAACACCCGGGTGCGCGGCGTACGGACTTCCAGGGTGAGCACACCACGCAACAAAGTCAGCTCGATCGAGCCGAGATCCAATACCACTCCTGGTTCAATCTCGACCACCTGCTCGAGCGAAATGTAGCGATCGCTCGCCGATAAAAGCACCCTGTGCTGCCCAGGGGTCAGGTCAGTCAGCTCAATGGGAAGCTCGCCGCGCCGGTCACCGTCGATGAAAATCTCGACCTCCGACTGAGAACTCTTGGCGCGCACCCCTTGCACCGTCGGCGCTGGGGGCGGTTGCTGGGCCTTCATGGGCAGCGTCATCTGCGTAAGCTGTCCGGCGATGACGCTGACCTCGGTCTGACTGCGCTCGAAACCAGGCGCCAAGACCGTGATGACTCGTGCTCCAGCGTGGACGTCCGCGATCTCGCAGGGCGTGACATCACACTTCTTCACGCCATCGAGGTAGACGGACACGGGCGTGGTGGGCTCGGACAGAGCGATCTCCAGCGAGCCATCGCGGGGCAATAGCTGCCACATCAGTAGCGCCATGGCGCAGACGGTGAGGGCCGCGGCCAGCCACTGAGATCGGGACCGCCAGCTGCGGGTGGACCCCGACGGGAGCTGGGGCAAGGCGGTGGGCGTCAGCGAATTGGCCGAAGTCCTTACCACGAGCGGAAGCGCTGGTGCCGACTCGAGCGCCGGAACGGTCACCCAGCTGTGGGGCATGGTCGACTGGAAGCCCATGGCCGCACGATGATGTTCCTCCTCGTCCCTGTCCGCACGGCGGCGGTCCCGCGTCCCCTTGATCATGACGTCGGGCGAGCCCGCCGGCCGAGCCGGCTCGGATGGTGCTCGCGGCGTCTCGACAGCAGCTGGCGCGGTGCGATCCGCAGCTTTCGCCAACAGCTCGATGCGGCCTGGCCTCATCACCAGAGGCGGGGCCTCGTCGAGGTCGTCGGCAGACACGAGCTGACCAGGCCGGGAAGACAAGGCAACCGCCGACACAGGGGCCTGCTCGACCGGTTCTCGGACCGGCGCCGGGGGAGGCTCGGCAGGCGCTGTCGGCGGCTCAACCCAGGCCATGTCGAGCACCGGGCTCTTCTTGGGCAGCTCGGCCGCCAGCGGACCCATCGGCTCAGGTGGCGCCATGGCGAACTGCTGCTTAGTGAGCTCGAAGACCACTGACTCGACCGCCGCCTCGACCGCCGCCGGCGAGAGCTCGATGGTGTCGAGATCCTCATCCTCCAGCTCCGCCAGATCGATCTCGACCGAGGGCTCGCTCTGCTCCTTGTGCCGGCTGCGCTCAGCCGCCCTGAGCAGCGTCGATCGAGCCGCGTCGATCAGTCGCTGGTCGGCCAACCGGTCAGTTTCTGGAACAAAAAAAGAGACCGAGCGCGACACCGCCACGCGCGGCGCGCTGGGCTTGGGCGATCCCGGCAACGGGAGAGCTCGGCGACCGCGCTTCTGATGGCCTCTGTGCCTTGCAGCCAAGCCGAGTAGCCCCGCCCCAGGGACGAAGCCCAGGGCCGGAGGTCCGGATATCCGGATCCGCGGTTGCTTCAGCTTATGAGCCAAAATGCCTGGCGGTAAGCGCAAATCGCGCGTGATGATCTCATCCTCATCCCAGTCGAGTGCGACCATGACGTGTGCCTCTGCGACCAATCCAATGCCCGTTGACCCCTAAGCTTACCGATTGTCGACGATGCCGCAAGCCATCGTCGCTCCGAGGCGCCACAAATCACAAAAGGAGCCCATGGAGGCGCTACGAGACGGTAATATTACAGCAACAGAGGATCGGCGGCCCAAGATATTTACCATCAAGTCGGCCCGTCGGCCTGTTCTTGGGCAGCCGGCATGAGGCCACGGAACCTCTCACCGCGCCCGCTGGGTCGTCTACCGGCCCATCAGCGCAACCGAAGCTTGCGAATCGCAGCAGCGGGGACCCAGCCCTCACTAGATCCGTAGCGCACCTGGACCAGCCGACCACGACGCTCCCCGATCTCGACCAGGGCCGCTTCGGGAATGGGCTCTGCACCTTGCGACACGCCCGACTCATCAGACAGGTGAGCCTCCCGAACCACCAAGACCGCCGGCCGCCAATCAAGTCGCAGGTGGCGAGCACCCAAGTAGAGGGGCATGAAGACGAGCACCGCGATCACCGAGGCAGGAACTAGCAACGTACCCGCCAACTTCGCCGAGCCTGCGGGGCGAGACTTGAGAACCAGACCGACGCTCAAGAGGAAAGCGGCGACGATGGCCGACCAAGCCCAGCTGCGCTCCCCAGCAAGGGTGACGATGACACGATCGAGGGTGGGGCGTGCCATGACCGCGTCCTTACCCCGCCGAGACCGTCGCCTGGCCACCTCGCCGCGCACCAAATCGAGGGCGTGCTCGGCGCCCGCATCGCCAGCGCGCATCGCGAGTGCCTCTTCGAAGGCGGCAGCCGAACGCCCGAGATCACCAGGACGCTCGGCATCAGCCCGCACTCTCATCAGATAGGCCAGGCCGCGATTGAAGCTGGCGTCGGGGTGGCTGGGCTCCCGGTCGGCATGGGATTCGAAGTGCTCGATGGCGTCAGCGAACTTGCCGAGGGACAGGGCATCGGTTCCGCGGCGAAAATGGTCGACCTTGGTGGTCGCCTCAGCAGCCATCGCGCCACTGCCGACCAGCACCAAGGCAAGGCTGAGCACCAAGGCACCTAGGACCAACCCCGCTGTCGCCGCCCTACTCACGCCCTACCGCTCGCCTCCTGATCGGCCGCCGGCAGCTCGATACGGGTCTGCAACAGCTGCTTGACGAGCCGTTGGGCCGTGCGGACCACCCCGGCGGCCGCCTCGTCTGCCGGGGTCGGCTCGAAGCGCACCTCGGCGCAGCGCTCGAGCAGCTCGACGACCTCATCAACCAACGGACGGAGCAGCCCTTTGGCCACCAGTTTGTCAGCCAGGTCGACGAGCAGCACGCCGCGAGACTTGATGGTCGTCGCTGCCTCGACGGCGAGGTGAATCGCTCGCTCCGCCGCCGCAACTTGGTCTTTCCCATCTGCAGCCTGCCGCATGGTGCCCAGGGCCCTCCGAGCCATCACCGCCGGATCCTGCTTCTTGTCCCGCCGTCGCTGGCGCCAGCGGCGACCGGCACGAAACATCAGACCGGCCACAGCAACACCCAGGGGAGGAGTCAGGACCAGCCCCCACAACAGCCGCGGCTCGAATCCCTGATCAGGCGAGGCTTCAAAGGGTCCCAGGCTGGTGCGCGGCTTGGCCAAGGTGGCAAAGGGACCGTCATCGGTCTCGGCCAGCTCGGCGCCGGCATCAGCGGCGCTGCCCGGGGCAGCAGGGAGCACCGAGATGTCGCCGAGGTCAACGCTGGCCACGTGATACTCGGCCTTGACTGCGTCGAAATAGGGGAGCTCGACCGACCCCAGCCTGACCTGACCGGGCTTGGCGAACCGCACGGCATAGCCAAAGGTGCGCCAACCACCAATCTTGCCGTTGCGCACCCGCAGCTCCTCGCGCTTCTCCGGCTTCAACCACTCGACCCCGGTGCGCTCAGGCACTCGTAGCGCCGGCGGCAACGCCCCGGTGCCGGTCAGGCGCACCAGCACGGCGACACTCTCACCCACTCGGGTCTCTCGAGGCGTCACTTCGGCGGTGAGCTTGAATCGTCCCACGTCGCCGAGCCGATAACCGAGCGGTCGGTCCTCTAGCGGCGGCTCACGGACCGTGATCTCCAGGTCGTTGGACTTGCGTTCGACCTGGCGCGCGCCAAACCGCCGACCCTTGAACTTGGTGGTCAGTACCCCCGTCTTCAGCCGACCAGCCCGCAGGGGAAAGAGGGCGACTTGGTCGAGCATCTTGGCGTGGTAGCGCCAGCGACCGACCGAAGTGATGATCGCCTCATTCGTACCCGGGGCCTTGTCCAGCCCGTGCCGCAGAAAGTCGGCAAGCGGCGGCTCACGCTGCACCGTGAGCTGCAAGTCGGTGCGGTAGTAGACGTAGTAAGAGAGGGTGACCTGTTCGCCAACGACGGCGTGATCGGGGGCTGCCATCAACCGCACGAACACGTAGGGATCCGGCTCAGTGGACATGGCCAGCCGGCGGGCTTTGAGGGGCAGCTGGGTGGGCTCATCGGGCTCGTCGGGGACCGTGTCGTCGTCGATCTGGAAGGGGAACGAGTGGCCGAAACGCCCTCCAAGGCGCCGGCGACCACCCGAGAGGCTCCCAAAAGGCCTGCCCAGAGGACTGGGAATGGGAAAAGCAAAGGGGTCCCGCCCCCGCACGCGGGGACGGCTGCCGGCCTTCACGACCCGCACCCGCAGTCGGCCCAACGCCGTGCGGGTTTGGCCGTCGATGATCACCGTCGGCAATGGAATGTCGAAGATGCCCCGCTCACTGGCGACGAGCTGCCAGCTGGCGCCGATGCCGCGCATGACCACCGACCCCCCAGAGCCAAAGGTGGCCATCGTGCGTGACGAAACCGACGGTCCGGACACGGAGAACCCAGGGGGCACCTGCAGGCGGGGCTCGAGGGGGTGGTGCCACTATCAGACA
>JAUVCD010000990.1 GCA_030590865.1 Myxococcales bacterium
CACAACGAAGTTCTTAACGCCGATGACGAATGCAACGACGCTCCGGCCCGAGCCGCGATTTCCATGTTGAGCGTTGCAGCTACTCTGCGTTAGACAGCCAGCACCGTTGTCAACCATTTGCCTTCCGTCCGGATCCACGAACCGAATCGGACTCTGCCCGGCATACGCCAAGCTCGCCAGCATCAGCGGCTTGCCTACTGCATCTGCAGTCTTGTCAGTAAACGCCGGGTCGATGCCGAGCCAGAGGCTGGTGTCGGGGTCATAGAACCTCTGCCCAAAGTCATACAGTCCCGAGTCCGGATCGAGCGGCTTGCCTGAGAAGAGATAGCCGTTGATGGGTCGCTTGGGACCTTTTTCATACCAGGTCGCGCCATCTGGGAAGTACCCCGCATGCTCGTGGACTTCTCCGTACTCGTCGGTGAGGACGGCGGTGGAGCTTAGGTGGTCTTGGTGGAAGTAGAAGGCGATGCCTGGGGTGTCAGGTGGGGCTAGGCCGCCAGCGTCACCGCTACCAGCATTCGGGTTGCCTCCGTTTCCGTTGCCGTTGTTGCCACTATTGCCATTGCCGTTGGTAGTGCCATCGGTGTAGTGCGTCATCACGCTGGCGACGCGGATGTTGCCGGCGTAGATGTGCTTGGTGGCCTGCTGGCTGTTGCGCAGGTCGAAGAGCTTGCTTGCGAAGATGGTGAGGCCCGAGCGGCCTTTGCGGATGACTCGCAAACCCGAGGCATCGTAGGCGTTCTTTTGGTTGATGCCGGCGCCGGTGATTTCCACGAGGCGGCCGTCGTCATCCCAGCTCATGTTCTCGGTCTTGCCGGTGCTGGCGGTGCGGCGCGTCGTAGGGTTCCCCGATGGATCGTAGGTCATGAGCAGGTCGCCGACCTGGGTGGGCAGGTGGGGCCTGGCGCCGTAGCTGAAACTCAGGTTGATGTTGGTCTTGGGCGGGGTAATCGGGGTGCCCGAGGGCTGGTCGATAGAGTGGACCCGCAGCTTCTTTTTCAGGTTGTGGCTGGCGGAGTAGGCAAAGCGCTGGACGTAGGTGGAGTCTTTGCCCGGAGCTAAGAGGATGTTGCCTGTGGCTTGGGTGAGTCTGTCGACGGCGTCGTATTGGAAGTTTAAGACTCCGCCGCCTGGCAGCTGGCTGCTTGGGCCCGGGTCGGCGAGGTTGGACTGGATTCGGGTGGGATTGGAGACCGGATCGTAGGTGTAAACCAGGTCCTGCACCCGCTCTTGGTTGGGCAAGGTGGTGAGAGCGGTGCTCAGGCGCACGCGCTTGGGCTCGTAGCTCCAGCTCGACTCCACATCGTTTCCAAAGCGTGCGTGGGTGCGGTTCCCGAAGACGTCATAGCGCAGCTCCGATAGATAATTCCGATTCCAATCGCTGCCGTGGCCGCTGATGGCGAGAAGCGCTCCGCTGGCATCGTACTGATGACGCACGAGCTCGCCGTCGGGGTAGACCGTCTCGATGAGCCGGCCCATGGAATCGAACATGGTGCGCGTCTCGAATGTGGTGGGCTGGCCACCGACGATGTTGGAGTCCACGATGCGCACGCTACCGCGCACTTCTCCCAGGGCTCCGTACTCCGAAGCCACGCTGCCGGTTTCATCCTCGACGAGGACCACCCGGCCCGCGCTGCCGTCAGTGGCATTGGGGGCGCCGAAGCTAAACTGCACATCGGTCTTCGAGGGGAAGTCGATGCCGCGCAAGCGGTCTCGCTCGTAGAGATACTTCACCGAGGCGCCCTTGGCTCGGTGATTGGGTTCGGCGAGCTCGACGAGGTTGCCCATCAGATCAAAGCGCTTCTCGATAAGACCCGTGTCAGCATTGTTGATGCTGGCCTGCAGGCCACGCAGCTCGTAGGCCATGGTCGTGACATTGCCCTCGGCGTCGGTGATGCCAGTGAGTTCGCCTAGCGCGGAGTAGCCATAGCGGCTAACGCTTGAGGCACCAACATCCGGGTGCTCTACGAAGACGCGGACTCGGCCCAAGAGGTCGGCATAGGTCTCGCGCTTATGACCGTTGGCATCGGTAGAGCCCGAGCGGAAGAGCAGGTCGCCCGAAGGAGCGGCTTCGATGGCGAAGGAAGCAAAGGACTGCGCGCCATCAGGCAGCTCGGTGACGACAGCGCGGTCGAGGGCATCCAAGATCACGAGCGTGGGGTTGTTGGCTTGCGGCGTGATCCATCCTGGTCCGGCGCCAGGGGCGAAGAAGGGCTGGTACTGCGCGATAGCACGCCCCAAGGTGTCATAGCTTGGCGGCGGCTGGACCGTCATGCCAGCTTGGCCATCAACTACCGAGTTCTTGGCCAGGGTCAGAGTGCGGCCCAGGCCGTCCACGGTGGTGACCGTGGTGATGGCGGGTAATGCGGGGCCTGTATAGTCCGGTGGCGCATTCGGCTGATTGGTGCTGACAGCCAGTGGATGCGGAGCGCTCAAGTTGTAGCTGAGCGAGATGGCCGCCGTGCCACTGTCGTACGGGCCTGAGACGGAAGACAAGCGCCCGAAGGAATCGTAGCTGCGCACTATCTGCTGGCCAT
>JAUVCD010000631.1 GCA_030590865.1 Myxococcales bacterium
ACCAAAGAGGTCATCAAGGAGTGGTTCTACTACTTCTATCAGTGCACCGAGTGCCGGCGCTGCTCAGTGTTTTGTCCCTATGGGATCGACACGGCCGAGATCACCATGTTGGCCCGCGAGCTGCTGCATCTAGTGGGTTGCAACGTCAACTGGGTGATGGAGCCGGTGGCCAACTGCACGGTGACGGGCAACCACCTAAGGATTCAGCCCCACGGGCTGATGGACACCTTCGAGTTTTTCGCCGAAGACGTCGAGGAGGCTACGGGGATCGAGCTCGACATTCCGATCAACAAGAAGGGCGCTGACATCCTGTTCATTACGCCATCAGGAGACTTTCTGGCTGATCCAGGAACCTTCACCTGTATGGGCTATATGTTGCTGTTCCACCAGCTGGGGCTCAACTACACCTGGAGCACCTACGCATCCGATGGTGGCAACTTCGGCCTCTTCACCTCCCACGAGAAGATGCGGGATCTGAACGCCAAGATCTATGCCGAGGCCAAGCGGCTAGGGGTCAAGTGGATCCTAGGTGGTGAGTGCGGCCACATGTGGCGGGTGCTCAACCAATATATGGACACCATGAACGGGCCAGCGGACTTCCTCGAGGTGCCCAAGTCGCCCATTACGGGCACGGTGTTCGAGAACGCCCGGTCGACCAAGATGATCCACATCATGGAGTTCACAGCCGACCTGATCAGGCACAACAAGCTGAAGTTCGACAAGAGCCGCAACAAGGGGCTCAAGGTGACGTTCCACGACTCGTGCAATCCGGCGCGGGCCATGGGGATCCTCGAAGAGCCCCGTCGGGTGCTCAACGCAGTGTGCGATTTTCAGGAGATGCCTGAGAACACCATTCGGGAGCAGACCTTCTGTTGTGGAGGCGGTGCGGGTCTCGGTACGGACGAGAACATGGAGATGCGCTTGCGAGGGGGCCTGCCTCGGGGCAATGCCGTGCACTATGTGCAGCAGCGCTATGGGGTGAACCGATTGGCGGCCATGTGCGCCATCGACCGAGCCACGCTCGAGACGGTCTGCGAATTCTGGGCGCCTGACGTCAAGGTCACGGGGATCCACGAGCTGGTGGCCAATGCCTTGATTATCAAGGGCGAGAAAAAGCGGGAGGTCAACCTCCGCTTGGAGCCGATTGGCGGGGAGGAGGACTAGGCCATGTATGACGCTAACAAGATCATCATCGGGCTGGCCATCTCTGCGGCGCTGCTTGGATTCCCCATCTGGTACTCCTACGCGGTCGTACCAGAAGACGGCGACAAGGACGGCAACCCGGATTACCAGCCCCAGCCGGTGCTGCCCGATGGCGGCGAGGGATGCATCGAGTCTGTCGAGTTCATGCGGTCCCAGCACATGCATCTGCTCAACGAGTGGCGGGACTCGGTTGTGCGGGACGGTGAGCGGGACTATGTGGCGAAGAAAGACGGCAAGACCTGGGACCGGAGCTTGTCACGGACCTGTATGAGTTGTCACACCAACCGCATGCAGTTCTGCAATGAGTGCCACAGCTACTTGTCCGTCGAGCCGGACTGCTGGAATTGTCACGTCGCACCGGAGGAGGCGCTCGAAGCTGGAAAGCAGCCGCAGGGGCAGCCGGCCGTCAAGGACGGGACCGCAGATCGTCCGCCCCAGGAGGGGCGTCGGGTGCCGCGACAGGGTGACCGGCGATTCGCGCCTGACGGTGTCCGGCGCTTGGGCAAAGGGAGGAAGTGATCATGGAGAAGGACAGAAGAGCTTTTCTGAAGATCGCCGGCGTCTCCCTGGTAGGCGCTGGTTCGACCGTGCCGCTGTTATCTGCGCTGACCCGAGCGAGGGCCAGTGGTGATGAACCGGCAGCTCACCCCGAGGTGCGCTGGGGCATGGTGATCGACACTAAGAAGTGCTTGCGTAAAGAAGGCTGCACGGCTTGTTCCGCAGGCTGTCACTGGGCTCACAACGTCCCCACGATTCCCGAGCCCAAGCGGCACGAGGTCAAGTGGATCTGGAAAGAGCAATACGAGCACGCTTTCACCGAGCAGCACCACGGCTTCACCAATGAAGCGCTCGCAGGGCAGCCGGTGACGGTGCTGTGCAATCACTGCGAACGTCCCCCTTGCGTGCGGGTCTGTCCCACCCAGGCGACCTTCAAGCGCCAGAGTGACGGAATCGTCGCAATGGACCAGCACCGCTGCATCGGCTGCCGCTACTGCATGGCGGCCTGCCCTTACGGTGCCCGCAGCTTCAACTGGAGCGATCCTCGTCCGGTGCTCGAGGCGTCCCGGACCATGCGCGACGATTTCCCCACGCGAACCAAGGGTGTCGTCGAGAAGTGTAACTTCTGTGCTGAACGGCTCGCCAAGGGCGAGCGACCACTCTGCGTCGAAGCCTGTCAGGCCAATGGTGGCCGGGCGCTGGCTTTCGGCAATCTCTACGATGAGTCTTCCGAGGTGGCGAAATTGTTGAAACGAAGCCACACCATTCGGCGCAAGCCGTCCCTCGGTACTCAGCCCCATGTCTTCTACATAGTGTGAGGTCGTCATGCTCGAAAAGGCACTGAAGGGCACTCCGAAATACTGGATCCTCGTGGGTCTGCTACTCATCATGGTCGGCGCTGGCGTGCTGACCTTCCTGCGCCAGTTGCAGGAAGGCTTGGGCATCACCGGGCTTGGCCGCGACATCCCCTGGGGATTTTACATCGCCCAGTTCACCTTCATGGTCGGGGTGGCAGCCTCGGCGGTGATGGTGGTCCTGCCGTACTACCTGCACGATTTCAAAGCCTTTGGCCGCTTGGTCATTCTCGGCGAGATGTTGGCCGTCTCGGCCGTGCTGGTGTGCTCGCTGTTCATCTTCGTCGACATGGGTCAGCCCTCGCGGGTGCTGAACGTCATGCTCTACCCCACGCTGGGGTCGCCGATGTTCTGGGACATGATGTCGCTGATGGGCTACGCGGGGCTCAATGCGGTGATCGCCTATGTCACCTTCGGTGCCGAGCGCGCCGGCGTTGCGCCACCGAAGTGGATCAAGCCCATCATCATTCTGTCCATTCCCTGGGCGGTGAGCATCCACACGGTCACGGCATTTCTCTATGCCGGTCTGGAGGCGCGGCAATTCTGGATGACGGCGATCTTGGCGCCCCGCTTCTTGGCGTCCGCTTTCGCATCAGGCCCGAGCCTGCTCATCATCCTGGCCCTGGTATTGCGCAAATTCACCAAGTTCGACGTAGGCGACGTCGCCATCGCCAAGCTGGCCCAGATTGTCACCTACGCACTGGCGGTGAGCATCTTCTTCTTCCTCGTCGAGCTGTTCACTGGGCTGTATAGCGACATCCCGTCTCACACCGCCCATTTCGAGTACATGTTCAAGGGCATTGGGGAGCACAAAGCGCTGGTGAATTGGATGTGGACCAGCCAGATATTGGCCTTCGGCTCGCTGGGCGTGCTGCTGATGCCCAGTGCGCGGAAGAAACATGGTGTATTGGCCGTGGTTTGCGGCTTGGTGATTTTTGCCATCTGGATCGAGAAGGGTCTGGGCATGATCATCGCCGCCTTCGTGCCCAACACCTTCCACAGGGTGGTCGAGTATGCGCCTACGGGGCCTGAGCTCACCATTTCACTCGGTGTTTACGCGCTAGGCGCCTTGTTGCTCACTGTTCTGTACAAGATCGCCATCGGGGTCCGCGAAGAGGTCGAGAGCTGAGCGCCACCGGTCTATGTATCCGGTAATGCTGAGCCTCCGTGGGCGGCGCTGCCTAGTCGTGGGCGGTGGCGGCGTCGCTTTGCGGAAAGTCGAAGGGCTGGTCGCCGAAGGTGCACAGGTTACCGTTGTGGCGCCTGGACCGATGGAGGCCCTGACGAAGCTAGCCGCTGCGGGAGAGATCTCGCTCGACCGTCGCCACTACCAGTCCCCTGAGGCTGGACAGTTTGCGCTGGCCTTTGCAGCGACCGATGATCGGGAGGTCAACCGCACCGTCTTTCGGGATGCCGAGGCGGCCAACGTGTGGGCCAACGTGGCCGACGATCCCGAGCTGTGCAGCTTTCACTTGCCCGCTCGGGTGCAGCGGGGGTCGCTGCAGCTCGCTGTGGCTTCGGCGGGCGAGGCACCGTTCGTGGTGCGGCGGATTCGACAGCTGTTCGAGAGGCGTTTCGGTCCCGAGTGGGGCGAGTGGTTGGCTGCGGCGGCACGGTTTCGTGAGGCTGTGCTCGAACTGGGCGCGGAACGGGCGGAACGTGAGCAGCGGTTCGACGCCTTCTTCGGTGCCACCGTGGACCCCCAGCGCCTGACCGCCCGGGTGCCGAGCGCGGCCGAGGAAGCCCACCTGCTTTCAGGGCCCCAACCGGCGATTCATCCACCAGGAGTATTCCCGAAGATCGAGAGCGTACCGCCAGCAGAGCGGGGGGGCGGCGAGGGCGGCAAGCGCCTTGGGTTCGTGTCCCTGGTGGGCGCCGGTCCTGGTGACGCAGGCCTGCTCACCATCAAGGGGAGGCAGCGCATGCTAGGGGCGGACGCGGTGGTCTGCGATCGGCTGGCGCTGACTGCGCTACCTTGTGATCTGCCCGCTCGGGTTGCCCTTCATGGTGTGGGCAAAGAGGCGGGCCACCACCCGGTCCGGCAGGAGGAGATCGGTGCCCTCTTGGTGCGCTTGGCGCGGCAGGGCAAGCGCGTGGTTCGGTTCAAGGGAGGGGATCCCTACGTTTTCGGTCGCGGCGGAGAGGAGGCCGAGGTCTTGGCTCGGGCGCAGATCCCCTTCGAGGTCGTGCCTGGAGTGACCGCTGGCGTGTCGGTGCCGGCCTATGCCGGCATCCCGGTGACTCACCGACGGGAAGCGGTTCGGGTGACCATGGTGACCGCTCACGAGGCAGCCAAAGCCACCGGTCACCAGGTGCGGTGGGATCTGTTGGGCGCTGATCCTCATGCCACCTTACTCGGCTACATGGGGGTGACGACCTTGCCCTCCGTGGTCGCCAAGCTGTTGGCGGCGGGGCTATCGCCGGACACGCCTGCGGCCATGGTGCAGAGGGGCACGACTTCGGCGCAGCGAGTGGTGATCAGCACCATCGAGCAGCTGCCTCAGGCCGTGGCGGACGCGGGCATCGGGCCGCCAGCGCTCTTCGTCATTGGGCCTACGGTGCGCCATGCCGCCGAGCTCGATTGGTTCGGCAGTCGGCCGCTGTTTGGCCACCGCTTGGTGATGGTCTCGCCGGTGGGCCCTTTGGGGGAGCGGCTCGAGCTGCAAGGCGTCGAGGTGGTGCCTGTGCCCTTGCCGGTGACACCCTCTGCGAGACTGGTGATGGATGCTCTTCCGCTGACCGGGTGCGTGCTGCAGAACGCCAATGAGGTCGAGGCTTTCGACGAGGAGCGCGATGGGGTTGGATGGTCGCCCGAGGTCGTCGCCTGGTGCGTGGGCCATGACACCGCCGAGCGTGCTCGGCAGCTCGGCTGGACCAAGGTCGTCGAGGTTGCCGAGCCTGCAGAAGCCGAGGCCCTGGTCGCGCTCCTGGGCGAACGGCTCTAGGGACAGCTAGCCGCGGTCTTGGGCTGTGGTTTGGGGCCACGATTTCGGTAGTAGTCCCCCGAGCAACTGACTATTAGTTCTCCCCCAGACGGGACATTCTG
>JAUVCD010000502.1 GCA_030590865.1 Myxococcales bacterium
GTCGGCCTCGGGAGCAGGAGGCTGCCCGCTATCGCTCAGGCTGGGTGCTGACGGGCAAGAACAACGGCTCGTCCACTGGTCTGCTCGAGACCACGGCAGGCGTCTGGCTGCCCTATGGGAGCCTGCGGATCGCCAAGCTGCGTGAGGATCCGGCGGGCTTTTCCCGGGAGGGACGCAAGTGGATCAGCGTGTCCATCCGGCGGCAAATGCTGGTCGCCTACGAGGGCAAGCGGCCGGTCTTCGCAACGCTGGTGTCGACCGGCCGAGGCGAGATGGGCGATCCGGAGACGACTCATGCGACGGTGCGCGGGACCTTCATGATCCACTCCAAGCACATCGCCGGCACGATGGATGGCGACGAGACCACCCAGGAGAGCTTCGATCTGCGCGACGTGCCCTACATCCAGTATTTTCACCAGGGCTATGCCCTACACGGCGCCTACTGGCACGACCGCTTCGGCAAAGTACGCAGTCACGGCTGCATCAACCTCGCCCCAGCCGACGCCGCCTGGCTGTTCGAGTGGACCGATCCCCAGGTTCCGGAAGGGTGGCACGGGGCGGTGAACCTCAAGGCTGGCACGCTGGTTTATACGCACAGCTGACCGGGGAGGAGAGGGGGAAGCTCGGGGCTCGTGAGCTGCGCGTCTTACCGGCAGGCGTTGGGTGGCCTCTTCTCTCCCAGGGCCTTCTGGACCTTGGCGAAGGCGAAGGCCTTTCCCTTCCGACTGCTCGATGCATCGCAGACGCCGAGGGCGAAGGCATAGATGCCCCGCTGATCGCCAGAAACCGTGTTGACCTTGTTCTTGAGGGCGGCGCAGCACCGCTTGATGGCGATGCGGTCGGCCTGGTACCTGTCCTGCGGGGGCGGCTCGGCGGGGGGCGCCGCCGAGGGCTGGGACGTGGTGGTCGTCGTTTGGGGGGGGGGCTGCTGCGGCGTTCCGCGCTCCTGTTGGCAGCCGGTCGCCACCAGGATTGGGGAGACCAGACCGATGACCAGGTGGCGGGCGATGGGGGGACGTTTCATGTTACTTGTCACTACATCCATTCTCGGGACCTGTGGGACAGGATCGGCCGTTCGACCGGCCCAGGGCGGTCCAGACTTGACCAGACGGCGGCTTTTGCGTAGGTTCCGTCGACTCGGCCCATGGGATTGATCCCTTTGGGCGAGTTTTCTGGGAAATCGAACATGGCAGTCCACCTCCGTTTGGCTCGTATTGGCACCAAGAAGGTGCCTTATTATCGCATCGTCGCGGCCGACCAGCGATCGCCCCGCGGCGGTCGCCACATCGAGCGCCTCGGCAACTGGGATCCTCGTAGCAAGGAGCTCAGCCTCAATCGCAAGCGGATCCAACACTGGATCGATCACGGCGCCACGCCCACGGCCACCGTTGAGCGGCTGATCAAGCGCGCCGACGTTGCAGCAGCGGCCGAGCCGTCCGAGGGCTGAGTCATGCGTTCCGAGGCACTCGTCGAGCTCATCGAAATCGTAGCCCGCGCATTGGTGGACAATCCGGACGACGTCCACGTCAAGAAGACTCGTGGCGACCGTCATCCGCGGATCGAGCTTACCGTGGCCCAGGAAGACATCGGTAAGGTCATTGGCAAGGATGGCCGCACGGCGCAGTCGATGCGGGTGCTGCTGAATGCGGCCGCCAGCAAGCTGGGCGGCGGGCGCGCCTACCTCGACATCCTCGATTGACCAAGGGACCGAGCAGCGAGCACGAGGGGGCTGAGCGCTACGTGGCGCTCGCGGAAGTCGCTCGTCCTCACGGCGTGCGGGGCGAGATCCGGCTCAAGGTCTACAACCCTGACTCGGAGGTCTTGTTGGCGCGGCCGGCCATCCGCCTGGCGACCACCGATGGCGAGATTGTAGCGGCGCGGCTCACATCGGCCCGCCAGGTCCCTGGGGCGCTGCTCGTACGGCTGGAGGGCGTCGCTGACCGGGACGCCGTCGAGGCATTGCGTGGCGCTGCCGTCGAGGTGTTGCGCACCTCGCTGCAACCGGCCGGTGACGGTGAGTTCTACTTCTGCGATCTCGAGGGTTGCGACGTGGTGCTTGCCGGGAAGCGGATTGGCAGGGTGACGAGCGTCGTGAGCTACCCCACCTGCGAGGTCCTGGTGGTCGCTCGGGACGGCGCGTCGCGCTTGGAAGTGCCACTGCTCGAGCGCTATGTCTGTTCGATCGACGTTGACCAAGGCAGGATAGAGTTGCGGACCATCGCCGATCTGGAGTGACGACGACCCCAGGCCTCAGCCATGCGCTTTGATATCGTTACTCTATTTCCCGAGATGTTCGAGCCCGTCACGGCGCTGGGGGTGGTGGGTCGAGCGGTGAGCGAGGGCCACATTGCGGTGCGCTTCAAGAGCCCCCGCCAGTTTGGCCTCGGCAAGCACCGGAGTGTGGACGACACGCCCTATGGTGGCGGGGCCGGGATGGTGATGCGGGTCGACTGTATCGTGGCAGCCCTCGAGGCGCTCGATGCCGAGGCGCCTTGCTCTGAGTCGGGCGAGGCCATCGTTGGCCACCGGATCTTGCTCTCCCCCCAAGGGGCGCCGCTGGACCAGCGCCGGGTTCACGATCTGATGGCTCGGCCGGCCTTGACCCTGGTCTGTGGTCGCTACGAAGGTTTCGATGAGCGGGTCCGTGACCACGTCGCCGAAGAAATTTCCCTCGGTGACTTCGTGTTGAGTGGCGGTGAGATCGCGGCGGCGGCCCTGATCGACGCCTGCGCGCGGCTTCACCCCGGCGTGCTCGGCAATCCTGCCTCCCTGGCCGAGGAGTCCCACAGCCCAGCCTCCGATGGGCTGCTCGAATATCCCCAATACACGCGCCCCGTCGAGTTTCGCGGCCAGCGGGTCCCGGAGGTTCTGCAGGGCGGGAACCACGCCCGAATCGCCACTTGGCGGCGTGAGCAGGCGCTCGCTCGCACGGTGGCGCGGCGACCAGATCTGGTGCCGTCGGAAGAGCGAGGTGAGCCGTGAGCGCCTTGGCCGTCGCTCTATTGCACCATCCGGTGCTTGGTCGCTCTGGCGAGGAGCTCACCACGACGATTACCAACCTGGATCTGCACGACATAGCCCGCTGCGTGCGCGCCTATGGGCTGCAGGCCTTCTACGTCGTCCACCCCTATGCCTCGCAGCGGATGCTGGCCGAGCGCATCCAGCGGCACTGGGTGAGCGGAGCTGGGGGTAAGCGCATCCCCGACCGAGGTCGGGCGCTCGAGGTCTTGCGGGTCGTGCCTGACCTAGAGACGGCCTGCACCGACTTGTCCGATGGCGAGCCGGCGAGCGTGGCGCAGTGGACCACGGCGGCCTCGGCTCAGGGCCGGGAGGTGACCACCTTTGCGGCCGCTCGGGCGGTCCTCGAGGGGACCCAGCAGCCCGTATTGCTGTGCTTTGGGACGGGCTGGGGGCTGGCGCCGCAGGCTTTGGCGAAGGCGGACCTGCAACTCGAGCCGATCGTGGCCAAGCGCGACACCGGGTACAACCACCTGAGCGTGCGGGCTGCCTGCGCCATCACCCTCGATCGGCTACTGGGCTAGGGAAGCTGGAAGGGACGCAAACCGCGGAAGGTCACCGAGGTGACCTCATCGGCGAAAATCCGGGCGCGGAAGAAGCCGATCCCCACGAGCGTGCCATCGATGACGCCAGCCGCACCCACCACGACCGGGCCGGGGGCCATGTCCACTGCCGAGTAGAGTGCCAGGGTGCTGCTCGCCTTGGCCGCTGTATCGGGCAACGGGTTGTCCTCGTTGTCGGTGAAGTAGGTGGTGACGAACTTGGGCACGTCGACATCGACCACGGCGTTGATGAGGCGAACGTCACCGCAGTCGTGGACCTCGCCAGCGAGCGCGCCGTGCCCAGGCGTGATGTTCTTGCCCATGACCGTCTGGGCGATGACGTTGTAGTCATCCGAAGCCAGGGCGCGGACGTCCTTCTCGTACTCACCGCCGACGACCTCCGCATTGGGGATGTAGAGGTTGTACTCGTTGATGGCCGTCCAGGCGGACCCTTTGGTGACCACCATCAGCTCCGTTTCGGTGGGCACGCCGGGGTATTGGTAGGCGCAGGCGTGGCGGTTGCCGCCGTCACAGTCGTCGTCCTCTTCGGTCTTGGCCGCTCCTGGCTCTTTGCAGTCCGTTTCGGAGGCCGTCGTGACGGTCGAGCCCACCATGTCGCCCTTCATGCCATCGTCGGCGCCGCCCCGTTTGACTCGGTAGACGGTGATGTCCAGATCGTGGGACACGCAGCCGTGGGAGAAGAGATCGGCAAACCCCGTCATGGTGACCGTCTCGGAGGTGCCTGGCGAGGAGGGGTAGCCTGCCGGCGCGTAGCACGAGATGTCTGGGGGACCGCTGCCGGAGTACTCTTTGACGTTCTGGGAGCGCTCGAGCTCGACGTAGCCGTCGCCCTCGCTGGGAGGTGCCTTGAGCGGCACTCCGCAGACATCGATTTGCTCTGATGGCGACAGAGTTTCGCAGGTTGGCGTGCTGCCATTGTCCCCGCAGTAGTCGCCGTTGGTGATGCCGCAGAGGGCCGGACAGGCCGCCTCGTCGTGTTCTACCGCCCTGGCGCATTCCGCGCCGCCGCCTACGATCGGATCTCCGTCAGAGCAACCCAGGGTGGTGGCCACCGCTGCGCTCAGCACCAAGTAGAGGGTGGGCGACGATAGGTTCTTCGCGAAATAAGCAGCCATGGTTCGTCCTCGTGGTCGGCGGGCAAGGGTCGCTGGGCGGGGCGGTGTTGCGCCCCGGCGGAGGCCCTTAGTTGGGTCGTAGGTTAGCGGACTCAAACCACGAGTGCTACACGCTACGGCTGGCGCGAGATCTCTTCGGACGGTTGTCGGCAGACGCCGCACCGATGGCACCATTGATGACCGAACCGCAGGCAGATGGGGTTGAGCCGCCGGCGAGCCTTGCCGAGCGCATTGTCCAGCGCGCCAGTGAGCTCGGCTTCCAAGCGGTCGGATTTGCGCGTGCCAGCCAACCGCTGACGACGGATTACGAGCGGTACCTCGACTATCTGGCTCGAGGTCGGCACGGTCAGATGAGCTACCTGGCCGAGCGCCCGGCGACCCGACGGCGGGTCGATGGCGCGGCCATCGTCCCAGGGGCGCAGACGGTGATCTGCGTGGCGCTCCGCTACGATCGCCCTGTCCATCCAGATCTCGGCGAGCCAGACCGGTCTGCGTCGTCGCTGGCTGGTTCCATCGCCCGCTACGCCCGTGGGCGGGATTACCACGGTTTCATGCGCAAGCGGCTGCGGCAGCTGGCCGCCTCGGTAGCGACGCTCGGTGACTCGGTCCAGGCTCGGGCCTTCTGTGACACTGCCCCAGTGCTCGAGCAGGCTTGGGCCGTGCGGGCCGGGCTCGGCTTCGTGGGCAAGAATGGTCTGCTCATTGTTCCGGGGCAGGGGAGCTGGTGTCTGCTCGGCGAAGTCATCACCACCCTGGCCATCGAAGCGGAGGCCTACGGCACGCCGATTCAGGAGCGCTGTGGGATCTGTCGGGCCTGTCTCGATGCCTGCCCGACCGATGCCTTCACCGCGCCCTTCGTCGTCGATCCGCGACGCTGTGTCGCCTATCGGACCATCGAGAGCACCGCGGTGCCCAGCGCTGCGATGGGCCAGGGGATGGGCGAGCATCTGTTTGGCTGCGATGATTGCCAAACGGTCTGTCCCCACAACGCCGTCGAGGCTCCCCCAGAAGACGTGACCGCGCCGTTTCGACCGCTGAGCCGTTGGGCGACCATGGGGCTGGCCGACCTGGTCGAGCTCGACGAGTCGGCCTGGCGTGACGTGTCGCGGGGGTCACCGGTGAAGCGTGCGGGGAGGGCCGGCATGGCGCGAAACGCACTGTTGGTGGCGGCCCATCGGCTGCGCCGTGGTGACGAGACGGCGCGTCAGGTGCTCGAGCTGGGTACCGATCACGACGACCCCGGGGTGGCTGAGCTGGCCCGTCAAGTGCTGGCTGCCGAAGGGCAAAAAGGACCTTTGCCTTGACATTCTCGCTGGTTCGGTTACTTCTCGCCCTCCCCGCGGCGATAGCCGGCCCGGGACCTAGCGGCCAGCCCCTGCTGGCCCCAGCTTCGAGACGAGTGCCATGGCGAAGAGCGAGATCACCGGTAGGCGCAAGATGAGGGGGAACAACGTGTCCCACTCGCACGTTAAAACCAAGCGTTGGCGGCACGTAAACGTCCAGAAGCGACGGGTATGGGTTGCTGAGATTGGCCGCTTCGTGTCCGTGAAGCTGTCGACGCGGGACATCCGCACGATCGACAAGGTGGGCTTCGTGGCCTTCGCCAAGAAGCACGGCTACAAGGTCCCCGGACTCTGATCGTTCGGTGCTGAGCACGCGGCCTCGGCCGCTCAGCTTGACCCGCAATTGGGGATGCTCGCCGGCCAGCGGGTTGGCATGCTATCCATTGCGCTGGACCGTAGACCGTCGGGTCCGATTGGGACTCAAGAGGCACCGCACGCCATGAAAAACCTAGCCAAGCTCGCGCTGGCCGTCGCCCTGTTCATTGGGCTGATCATCGTCGCCAGCGGTTACGAGGATCGACCTCACCCGGTAGTCGCTACCGCCGTCTCGGCCGAGGCCGTGCAGGGGGCGCCCAAGATCGTCGCCCTGGCGCCGATCTTCAACTACGGGAAAGTCAAACAGGGCAAGGCGGTCGAGCACACCTTCAAGATTCGGAACGATGGCGTCGGCGATCTGATTATCCGCCGCGCCAAAGGCTCGTGAGGCTGCACCGCCACCGTCGTTTCGACGGAGGCAATTCCCCCGGGTGGGGAAGGTGAAATCAAGGCCACGTTCCACACCAAGGGTCGCAGCGGGCCGACCAAGAAGACCATCAGAGTCGAGTCAAATGATCCTGCATCGCCTCAGATTACGCTGACCCTGGAGGGCGAAATCATCGTCGATGTCGCGGTGGCTCCGCGACAGCTGGGCTTCGGCATGGTGGCCCTCAACACCTCCGTGTCACGGCCCCTCAAGGTGACGGTCAACGAGCCGGGGCGTGTGAAGATCACCAAGGTCTCGGCCAGTGACGAGCTGATCGAGGTGAAGCTCACCGAGGGCGATCCTGCAGGCAGCGCCACTTACGAGGTTACCGTCAAGGGGACCGACAAGATCGGGCGGCTGACGGGCAAGGTGCAGATCGCGTTCACCGGCGGAGAAGTTGGTTCGGTCGACGTACCGGTACGTGGCCAG
>JAUVCD010000902.1 GCA_030590865.1 Myxococcales bacterium
GACACGATCCTTCGGTTTTGTTCTAGGTGACGGCCCCCCCCAGGTCGCCTCCTTAAGCGCCCAGGCGCGATCGCGATAGAACACAAATTCTCCCGCACCATGCAAGTCAGACTGCGTGAGCACGTCCACGGTCGCAACCACCAGCCGTTCTCCATCCTTCTCCTCAGGCACGAGCTTGATTAAGTGTCTTTTGTAACCCGGAGCGCGGATAAGCAAATAGTTGAACTAAACCGCTGCGCGGTGGTCTTCTTCGACTCGGCGTCGCTCGTTTCTGCTGACCGTGTGATTGGTCTTCGCCGATCGTCAGGTTGCTCGGTAACGCAACCGTCTTCCGTGACCCACCGTTGGAGGAGTCTATCCCACCGCGGCGCGGCTTGAGTCTTCACCTTCGTTCAAGTCGCCCGAAGCTACCGCTGAGGCACCCACCATGCCGACATGGTTCGGTCGTGCCGAACGTTACGGTTATCCGGTCTTGCGCTAGCCGCTGAGCGTATGCATGCTGGAAGAGAACAGACGCGATGGGCGTCTGGTTGGTTCTTTCTCTTTCAGTTTTGGAGACACACGATGACCCCGCTGCGCAAACGAATGATCGAAGATCTGCAACTCCTCAACCGCTCGCCTAAGACCATTAAATGCTACGTGGGCCATGTAATGCGCTTTGCTCGGCACTTCGGCTGCTCGCCGGAGCGTCTGGGCCCGGAAGAAGCTCGCCAGTATCAGCTCCACCTGCTGGAAAGAAAAGTCGGCTGGAGCAGCTTCAACCAAAGTGTTTGCGCCCTACGCTTTCTGTACGGTACCACGCTGGGTCGGGTTGATTTCATTCCGCGCCTGACCTACGGTCGGCGGCCGAAAAAACTGCCCGTGGTGCTCGACCGTCAAGAAGTCCTGGAGCTGCTGTCATGTGTCTGCTGCCGCAACCATCGGATGATACTGACCACGATGTACGCCACGGGGATGCGCATCGGCGAGGCGGTGGAACTGGGCGTGCGGGATATCGACAGCCGACGGATGACGATCCTGGTTGCTCGCGGCAAAGGGAACAAACAGCGACTGGTGCCCATGTCGCCGGTGCTGTTGGAGGAGTTGCGGACTTGGTGGCAGGAGCACCGCAATCCCCGCTGGTTGTTTCCGGGCGCCAAGCCGGATCGCCCACTGAACGTCGCGAGCCCGCAGAGGGCCTGCAAATTCGCAGTGGGGTGCGCCGGCCTGAACAAGGCGGCCACACCGCACAGTCTGCGCCACACATTTGCGACGGAACTTTTGGAAGCGGGAGTCGACTTGCTGACCATCCAGAAGATACTAGGACATGCGTGCATCAAGACGACCATGCTTTACACGCACGTGCGACGGGACCATCTACAACGCGCGGGGCGGGTGCTGGATCTGCTGCCTCTGAGAGAACTGTTGGGCGAACTAGCCGAGTCGGAAAGAACGTCGGCCGGTCGTCGCCGGAAGTCGGCGAAATAATTCGTCGCTACGGCGCGTCCTTCCTGAAAGCCCAGGGGAACCGTTTGACGCCGACACACCGCAAGGTGCTGGCCGCGATGGCTTTTTGCCGAACCGCCGCCATGGGAACCCATCTGCAGCAATGCGATAACTGTGGAGCGGAGTTCCTCCTGTGCAACTCGTGCGGCGATCGCCATTGTACCAAGTGCCAAAGCGGCAAGCGGGCAGCGTGGTTCGAAAAACAGAGGCAGAATCTCCTGCCCGTGGAATACTTCCACGTGGTGTTTACCGTGCCCGAACAATTGAACGCCATCGCCGTGGCTCATCCACGAGTCTTCTACGGCTTGTTGCTTCAGGCCGCGAGAGAGACGCTGCTGGAGGTCGCGGCGACGCCGCGGCATTT
This sequence comes from Myxococcales bacterium, assembly GCA_030590865.1. Lineage (GTDB taxonomy): Bacteria > Myxococcota_A > Polyangia > Polyangiales > Polyangiaceae > JAPYTK01. The sequence continues at coordinate 1,850 of JAUVCD010000902.1, forward strand.
GGGAGGGAGCATTGGCGCCCTGATGGTGCTGCACACCTGGGGCCAGAACCTTTCGCTTCACCCGCACGTGCATATCATCGTCCCTGGCGGTGCCATTTCGCCCGATAGCCAGCGGTGGATCGCTTGCCCGCGAGGCTTCTTCCTGCCAGTCAAAGTGCTCAGTCGCGTGTTTCGGGGGAAACTGCTGGACTATATCCAGCAAGCGTACAAGGCAGGTGAGTTGCCGATGACCGAAGGACAGGCCGGCTTAAGTGATCCGAAGCAGTTCGGTCGATTCCTCTCAAGCCTGTACAAGATCGACTGGGTGGTTTACGCCAAGCCGCCCATCGAGGGCGGACCGGAGAAGATCTTGAAGTACTTGGCCCGTTATGTCCACCGCGTCGCCATCTCCAACGACCGCCTCGAATCGATCGAGAATGGCGAGGTCACTTTTCGGTACAAAGACTACGCTCGTGGCAATCGCTGGCGACGGATGACATTGTCAGCCGGAGAGTTTCTGCGACGATTGAGCCTGCACATTCTGCCCAGTGGCTTCGTCCGTATCCGTGCATTTGGCTTCCTGGCCAACGGGCACCGGGCGAAGAAGCTGGCCCTGATTCGGCAGATACTCAATGCGCCTGCTCCAGCAGTTGCGTCAAAGATATCGGACGAGCAGACACAGGACGGAGTGCCACGCTGCCCGCTTTGCGGTGAACCCGCCTTGCGTGGGATAAGCCGGACAGCGCGGCCACGCGTCGCAGACCTGGTAGCCAGGACGTATCAGGCCGCCCCTTTCGATACCTCATGATCCACTTCACCGTTGGCAACTCAGCCCACAGCGGCTGACGAAGGGACACGATCTTGCGACGTTCCAGCCTCCTCAAGCCCGCTCACCTACCGGTCGACTCGACGGGTATCTTCCGCTGCGCACCCTCTTGCCGACACGTCCGCAGGATCCAATTCTCCCGCACAACCGTTTCCGCTTTCAGGCACGCCGGTTCGTCGCAAAGCCCTCCTTGCCCCCCCGATTCAGCGGAAATCCCACATCTCGACAGTTGCCAACCGCCCACAAGATTGGCTACAATGAAGCCAAGCGGAATGCCTTGCGGCGATGAAACCACATAGCCGCTTCCCGCTCCGCGATTCAGTTCAACTGGTTTCTATCCTGCACGCTCCCGGCTCAACGTCCACACCAGTGGTCAGTCAACTCGCCGGGAGCGAGCAGGATAGAAACCTTAACGATCAC
>JAUVCD010000352.1 GCA_030590865.1 Myxococcales bacterium
CCGGCAGCTGCTCCACCGAGCTCTTCGTTGCGATCTTCATGAGGTCCGACCACTCTTCGGCGACCGGAGGTATGGGAACGCTGCCGGCAGGGCAATCTCCCTCACCGCCCGTGCCACTGCTGGTGCTCGACCCGCCGGTGCCTGGCGAGCTGCCCCCGCCGCCCCCTCCAGAGGTGAAATCCGTGCCGCAGGCCACCAGCAGGTAGCCCCCGATGATCCATAAGTGCCCAAGCAAGATTCGCGACATCGTCACTCCCTAAGCGAGGTCCCCAATGGCTAGCGTATCACGCAGGGGCGGTGGGTCGACCCGGTGGCATCTGAGACCAGTCGCGCCAGACTCTCAGGGCCGGGACGGCGCCTTGCGCGGCTTGCTCTGGTCAGTGACGGGTGTGCCGTCTACGGCCAACGGGAGCGGACGTTCGTCCAGGCCCGAGTTCACCCGCGTTGCGGCACCTCGGAACTCGTCAACGACGTGAAACTCGCTCGGGTAATTCTTAGAGAGCCATTGCTCACAGCTCCGTAGCTCGCCGTCGAAGTATTGGTAGAGGATGCCGTACTCGAGGCAGGTCGTGTAGGCCTGTTTGGCCGTCCTCTTGAATGGCGCCGCTTTCAGGGCGAGCTCGGCTTTGTATTTGGCCCGCAGCTCGTGCCAGAGCGTGGGCGGTTGGCTGCCTGGGATGGTTCCTGGCTGATCCCATTGTTTGGGATAGGGCGCCTGGATGAAGTCGGTGACCAGCTCGCCCCACATGTCTCCGACTGCGGCGCCGGCTGCGATGGCCCAGCGCGGTGGTGGCGCCGGATCGTTGAGTTTGACCACTGCGAGATAAGCCGCGGTGGCCCGCTTGATGGCTGGCACCTTCTGGTCCAACCAGGCGGCTATCTTGGTGTTCACGAACTGCTCGACGTCCTTGCGAGTTCCTGGGCCCCGATATTTCGGGAGGGCGAGGGCAGCCGCCTTGGTCCGCTGTTGCTCGGCAAAGTAGGAGAGCGCCTCTCCGATGGCCGTCAGCGCCTTGCCGAGTCGTCGCTCACGTCGTGCTTTTTGATCTCCGAGGCTGTCGATGGAGTGCTTCAGCTGGGCGATGTCGCGCCCCTGGGCCCGCACCCGCCCGTAATGGAGCGTTGCCCTCGGCTGGTTCTCCAGCTCGGCATAGACCCTGCCGATCATGGCCTGAGCCTGAAGTCGCACATCGACCGTTCCATGAGCCTCGATCTGCTCCATGGCACCCATCAGCGTGCGCTTCGCGGTGTGGAGGGCGCCCCGTGCCACATGGTGGGCCCCGATGGCGAAGGCGATCTGCGCCGCCTGTTGCGGCTTGCGGGTTCCGTACAGCCTGGTGAAGTGTTTGGCGTCGGTGAGCGCCTTGTGGGGCTGACCAAGCCCGAGGCGCAACACCACGGCGTCCGAGAGAGCCTCCGCGGCGCGGGCCTTCTTCGGGTTTTCGAGGGCGTATTGCTCGTACCAGCCAGCGGCTTTGTCATAGACGGCAATGGCCTGGTAGTTGGCGCCGAGCTCGTATTTCGCCTTGCGCGCAGGCTCGCTGCGGTCCAGGTGGTATTGGGGGTCGACCAAGATTTCGCGTACCCGGATCGCCTTGGCGAGCAAGTGAGCCGCCTGGAACGCCTGGGCGGCGTTGTAGAGCACCTCGTCCTGCCCCTGGCACGACGGTTGGGTGTCGCGACACGCTCTCTCCCCATGAGGCTTCCAAATCTTCAAGTAGAGCTCGCCTGCGGCAACGTATTTCTCGGGAGCCTCCGGTCCGCCTCGGTCGCCAGCGCGCACCAAAGTCTCAGCGGTGACTCGATCCAAGTCCCGGCCGACTCGCGCCAAGACGGCGCATTGTTGTTCCCGATCCGTCAAGTCGCCCTGGGTGCAATAGAGCTTCACGAGCTTTGGGACAGCGCGGCCCATGTCGGCCACGCAACCGTCCTTCCCCCACTTGTCGCGCATGATGTTGGCTGACTCGAGGTAGAGGTTGGCCGCGAAGATGCCGGCTCCGAAGTCACTGTGCTGGAGCGCCACGTCCTGGAAGGCGAGGGCGGCTTTACCAAAGTGGGCGGCCTCGTAATAGGTGCGAGCTCGGGCGAATTTGACCTCCACATATTGCTCCATCGCCGCGCGGTCTTTGGTCGGCGGCTTGATGTTGCAGATGTAACGGTCGAAGGCCTTCAGCATGTTTCGCTGAATGGTGCCCAGCTCCTTCGGCCGGTAGCGCTCCGATCCTTGGGCCAGGGTCCCCTCGAGCCGTCGATGAGTGTCGCCAGGGTGCATCGAGTCGAACAACTTGCGCCAACAGATGGCTGCGGCGAAAAGCGCTTCGGCCGCGTTCGGCCCACTGGGATCCGCGTCGTAGGCGGCATCGAAAGCGGGACCGCAGGTGGCCCAGTCCTTCTGGGCGTAGAGGAGATCGGCGTGGGCATAGCGGACGCTGGCGAGGGTGGGCCAGTCTTCTTTGACGATTCGCGGAAACTTGAAGGCGGCGAATTGTCGCGTCGTGAATTGGGCGCTGACCCAGCGATAGAGCTGTGCCGCCGCCGCCTTGGTCTTGGGGTCGTCGGTACCTTTGACGCCTCCGCTGCCGACCGCCTCGAGGTGCCAGGCCATGGCGGTTTCGCTCAGGAGGGCTGCCGTGACGTTGGCGCAGCGCAGCTTGGTTTTGGCTGGGTGACCCGAGGCTGCGGAGGTGCGGTAGAGGTCGAGCTGTTGCTTCAGCACGGCAACGATGGGCCGCTTCTTGCCCGACTCACGGGCCATTGTGGCCTTTGAAATCTGAGCCTGGTAGTCGCACGAGCGCTGGCCCGCGTTGCGCGTCAACAGATCGCCATAGAGCGTGATGGCCTGCCCAAAGTGGCCGGTGTCCATCATGATGCGGCCCAGGGCCTCCATCATGGCGAAGGTCTTGGTCGTTCGACCCGACCGGTCACCACTCAGCGGCTTGAGGAAGTTGTAGGCAAGCTTCGGGTTTCCCACCAGCGCATAGACTGGGACGATGTCCCGACGGGCCGCCTCGGTCAGTCCCTTGGTGTTCGGTAGCTGGTGGTACCGGGTGCCGAAGTCGATGACCTTCTTGAAGGCATCGAGGGCCTTGGCGTGCCGCCCCTGGTTCCAGTGCACGTAGCCCAGCTTGTACTGAGCGTAGCCCCAGAGCTTGTTGGTCGGTGGTTTGTGCTCCAGGACTTTCTGGTAGGCCTGCAGTGCGAGCGCCCACCGAGATGGCTTGCCCTGGGCCTCACTGAAGTAGAGCTCTCCAAAGGCTAGAAAGGCATTGGGCACGTAGGTCGAGGCGGGCCAGTGATCGATGAGCTCGAGGTAGGCATCCCGCGCTTTGGCCAGATCGCGGGCCTGCTCGTGCTCGTAGGCGAGATAGTAGAGCACCTCGTCGGTACAGCCGCGGTTGGCCAGCTTCTTCTGGTGGGGAAAACGGCAGTACTTCGGGTGTTGGGTGGCCAGTCTTTCGTAGAATGAAATGGCCCGCTGCCGAGCTCGCTTCACCACCTTGGCGGCTGCCCTCGCCTTCCTTTTGAGCTCAGCGGCTCGCCGTGGGGCGCGCTGTTGGTTCCGTCGTGCGGCGTCTTGCGCTTCGATCTGCTCGCGGAACACTGCCGATTCGAGCTCCACGTAGTTGTCAGCGAGTCGCCGCATCAGCCGCGGCCGGTCGGGGTTGTCAGGTGGCGTTGCCTTGTACAGTCGGGTGACGTTCGTGATTTCTTGCATCAAGAGCCGCCGACCAAGGTCACGGAGCACCCGGTCATGGCGCGGCACTGCCTTGGTGACGCTCGTCGGGTCGGCGGGCTTCGGCGACACTTTCGAGGTTGTCGGTCCGTCGGCCATGGGCACCTTGAATTTCAGGGGCGTGCGCCTGGTGGCCGTCTTCAAGCTCGTACCGGAGCAGGTCAGCTCGGTCCGCACCTCCGATGAAATACACTGGGCGTCGCCTGAGCCACTGGCGCCGCCGGCCCAGAGCGTCATCGTCGCGAGCGTTGCGACTAGCGTCGACCAATGCAGGCGACTCGGACCCCATTTAAGGGGCCCGACTCTCGCCATCACCGATGGGTGGCCACTCCAGATCCTCGACCGCTTCCGCACGTCCATAGATCCCATGCTCGCCTCCGGTGTGGCGCCCCAGAGATTGTCATGCGGAAACTCCCGTAGGTGTCTACGCTAAATGCTATAATAACATATTTTGTATATGTAATATACTGTTATTGTAACATTCTTGTGACACTAGAAGAAGCGCCATTTGCCTGAAGGTTCTAAGGGCAGTAGCGCTTGCCCGTGTCCATGAGTCGGGGGGCATGGAGCCTTGGCTGACCCGTAGGTGCGACATCGGGAGCTGGACGATCCACCGTATATCGGCTATTTGGCCGATCTCCACGGCCAGCCGTATCGACTGGTCAAAGCTTGTGCCCGTTGAGCAGAAGGACCCCCGCATGGTCGCCAAGATCGATCCCCGAAGGTACTACCGTCTTCCCTGGACGCTGACTGACAACGCCATCTCCTGGCTGGAGGTGACCACGGCGTGCAATCTCGATTGCGAAGGCTGCTACCGAGACACCAAGTCCAAGGACGGTCACAAGACGCTCGCCGCAATCGCCGAGGAGCTCGAGGTCTTCAAGCGGCTTCGGAACGCTGACAGCATGAGCCTCGCGGGCGGAGACCCGCTCGTTCATCCTCAGATCGTCGAGATCGTGAAGATGATCCACGAGAAGGGCTGGAAGCCGATTCTCAATACCAACGGGCTGGCCTTGACCCCAGCGCTCTTGTCGGAGCTGAAGAAGGCGGGGGCCTACGGCTTCACCATCCACATCGACACCTCTCAGGATCGTCACGATGCCAATGGCGCGACCACCGAGGAGGGGCTCAACGCGCTTCGCCAGAAGTTCGCTGAGATGCTGGCGAAAGAGGGGGGCCTGTCTTGTTCATTCAATCAGACGGTCACCACCGACACGTTGGACCAGGTGCCGGCCGTGGTCCGGTGGGCCGAAGGGCTGCCCGACCTGGTGCACTCCATCGTGTTCATCCTCTACCGTGAGCCGGCGCTGTTCGACGGCAAGTACGAGTACTTTGCCGGCGGGCGCAACGTGTCCGTCGAGGAGGACTACAAGAAGCCAGAGAATTGGCGGGGTGATCGGACGGTGAGCACGCCAGTGGTGGTGGCCAAGATCCGCGAGGCCGACCCGGAGTTCGAGCCTTGCGCCTATCTCGGCGGCACGGTGAACCCGGAGAGCACCAAGTGGATGTACGGCACCCGGCTCGCCAATCGGGAGCGTGGTTTTGGCTATGTGTCATCCCAAGCGATGGAGATCATCCAGAACGTGCACCACTTGTGGAACGGCACCTGGCTCGCCTATTCCAAGCCTGAGACCCTGGCGGCGGGTCGCGCCAGCATGTTCAGCTTCGGCACCTTTGACGGCCGCATGCGCAAGAACGCGTGGCGTTTCTTGCGGAATGCTCTGCGCCATCCTCGTGAGCTGTTCACCAAGGTTCACTCTCAGACCATCGTGGTCATCCAGCCCATCGATCTGTTGCCCGATGGCCGCGCCGACATGTGTGATGGCTGCCCGGACATCACGGTGCACGAAGGAAAGCTCTACTGGAGCTGCCGCCTCGAGGAGATCAAGAACTACGGTTGCTTCGTGGCCGCCCATCCCAAGCAGTGCGCCCAGGCCCCCAAGCTGCACAAGATCTCAGCCAAACCGCAGCCAACTCAAAGCCCCTGAAGCGCCCCGGGTGTCGCACGGCGTCTGGCCAGGACGCTACCCCCAACGCCGCAGCACCTCCCAGCGGGGATCTGGCTGGATCAGGATTGCGGTCTCACGGTCTGGGCCCCGCCGCTTCCAGGCCTCGATGCGGTTCCTCACGCTTTCCGAGTCGGCCGCGTGTAGGTGCAGCACACGGTGGCCCCGGTGGGTCTCCCGGCCGATGAAGACGGCTCGGTCGCCCAGCTCCTCGCGCAGCTCAGCCTCCCGCTTCTCCAGCTCGAGCGACTCGTCCCCGCGGGCCAGTCCCAGCTTGTTGGGTTCTAGGAGTCGAATGTCGACGCGGGCGTGTTGGTCCAGCGCGAGGTGACGGATGCATTTGATGGCCCGATTGACGGTCACGACCACTGGGGAGCCGTCGACGTCCCCCTGCCGGGATACCCAGCGTTCTCCAGTGGCGTCTTGCTCCAGCTTGACCACCGCCTGTCGCAGCTCAGCTAGCGGGCGTGTTTCCGCTGGCTGCACGGTGGCGAGCTCAACGGTGCCGAGCCAAAGCTCCACCCCATCCTCCCCTAGCAGGTCATCGAGGGCGACAAAGGCCACGTGAGCGCGATGAGGCTCATCCAGGTCACGGAAACGCGGGTGGTGAACCACCAGATTGATGACCTCCCGGGAGTCATCGACGCTCCATTTCACCGACAGCTCCCCGAGGCGCAGGTCATGACCGCCCAGCGTCAGCTCCCGGGCGTCACCAGCGCGGGGCTGCCGAGCGGCGTAGAACTCCCACAGCTCGGTGGGCGCGACCGCCTCTTCGAGCCAACGCTCAGCGACTGGTCGTAGCGCAAGATCACCGCGGGCGGAGAGGTAGAGTCCGTGACGAGCCTGTCTTCCGGGGCTGAGCCCCCAGTCCAGCCTGCTGTGGATGGCGTGAATGCGGTTGGCGACCGACTCGCGGAGCTCGGTGCCAAGGTTGCCGGCCCTCAGCCCTTGGTCCAGCGCAGACGCCACCGAGGGCCACCATGCCCAGAACTCGGCGATTGCCTTCCCCTCGTCAGCGCCAGTCACAGGATCCCGAGCCTAGGTTGAGCGCGCGCGAAGGACAAGCACACCATGGAGGAGGGCTGATACACTGGGGGCTGGAGGAGAATGAGCGATGGGACCTTCGCGGAGCTTCGGAATCATCTTGGCGGCCATGCTGTTGGGTGGCGGGTGGATCGCCTGCAGCAGCACTGAAGATACGGCGGGCACGACGAGCAGCGCGTCGGGTACCGGCGGTGGGTCCAGCACCAGCACTGGGGACGGTGGTCTCTCCTTCGACGGCGGACAGGGCGGAGGCGGTGGCGCCCACGAGGGCTGTGACCCAGAGAGCTTCACGCTCCAACAGGCCCCGCCCCCCGAGGTCTATCTGGTGATCGACCGCAGCGGCTCGATGAACGATCCAGGTGCCACGCAGGGCCTCACCAAATGGGATGAGGTGAACACGGCGGTGGATCTGGCCTTGACCCAATATGAAGACACCATTGGGTTCGGTTTGCTCACTTATCCGACTGGCGACGAGTGCGACACCTCCGGTCCTCAGGTGCCCGTAGCCCCCAGCAACCGACTGGCGATCACCAGTGAGCTGGCCACAGCCGTACCGGCTGGTGGCACGCCGACCGCCGCGGCGCTCAACAACGCGGCCGCGTCGCTCACCGACCTCGGCGATCCGGCGTCGCCCAAGTTCGTGGTGCTGGCCACCGATGGTGGCCCGAACTGCAACTACTTCTTGAGCGCCAATCCTGAGTGCACCTGCAGCTACGCCCAGCAGCAGCACTGTTGCACCAATCATCCCCAACAGTGCGTCTTCGGCTCGGCTTGTCTGGACGACCAGCACACCTTGGACGTCATCACCGACCTCCACCAAAACCAGGACATCGACACCTTCGTGATCGGTTTGGAAGGCACGGCTGAATACATCGATTTGCTGAACGCGATGGCCGTTGCCGGTGGGCAGCCTCAGCAAGGGGGCACCACGGACTATTACGCTGCTGCTGACCAGGCTCAGTTGTTGGCTGCGCTACAAGCCATCGCGGTGAGCGTCATCTCCTGTCAGATTCAGTTGGAGGTTGCGCCCGAGTACCCCGACGAGGTGAAGGTCTTCTTGGATGGCGAGGAGATCCCGCGGGACCAAACCAAGACCAACGGTTGGGATTACACCGACGGCACCCACCTGACCATCGAGCTCTACGGTTCGTACTGCGATCAGCTGCAGGATGGCGAAGAGCACCAGCTGACGGCGACATTCGAGTGCATCGTCAGGTGAGTTTCATGCTGATGGGACTCGCCGGTCAGATGGCGCCTGTCCTCATCTGGTCGAGTGCTGCCTTCAGGTAGTTCTGGGCGCGCAAAGTGTGGGGGCCGTCAGGCCTCGTCGCCAAATGACGTCTGAAGGCCTCACTGGCCATGGAGAACCGGTCCATTTGGTACAGGACGACGCCCCGTGCGAGATTGTCGTGGTAGGCCGGGTCCCGCTTGGCGAGCTTGTCGATCATCGCCAGGCGGGCAGCTCCTTGGCGGGCAGCGGCGATCTTGGGGGTGGCCGGGAGCGATGCTTGTTTGTCTCGCACGAAAGGGTGCTCGATGAGGAAGCCGTAGCGCAGGCGGTCCTCGTCTAGGGTCAGGGCGAACGGTCCTTGTCGCAGTCCGGTAAGCTCGTTCCAGCGCTTCTTGAACAGCACGCGAACCACCCGTCCATCCATCACCAGCTCGCGGCTGCCGCTGCGGCACCAGCGATTGCGGCGCAGCATCTTCACTAGGTCACCGCCCAGCGCTGTGAGCTCGTCACTCTCGATGCCACTAGCCTGCCAGCGCCGTAGCTCGACCATGAAGCGGCGCATCTGATAGGCCCGCAGCTCGAGCAGCGGCTCGGCGTCGTGTCGCAGAGCGACGGCGAGGGCTCGGGTGATTCGTTGGCGCGCCGCGACCATCTCTTGAATACGGTCGGCCGCCGCGGCTTCGCTATAGGCTCTCACTTCGCGCCCCACGGCGCGGACGTCGACATCCAGCTGCCTTTGTTGGGCGGTCAGTGCCCGGGCGTCATCTCGTGCGGTCGTCGCTTGGAAGGCTCGGCCGTCGAGGTTTGGTGGCGGAATGTCTGTAGGGGCGATGCCCCGCGGTACGGCGAGTAGAATGGCGCTGCCGGCGATCAGGAGCAATACCGCTCCGGCTTGCCAGCCGTCGAGATGTCGAAGAAGCCCTTGGGCTTTGGAACGGCGCCCCACAACTGCTAACACTAGCCAAAGCAGCCATCGGAGACGAGTCGTGCCGAACGAAAGAAGAAGGCATCCCCGAGTACGGGTCCATTTGCCCGTTACCCTTGACCTCAAAGGAGGCGGGCGCATCGATGCGCATGTGTCCGACTTGAGCGTGGGGGGCGCGTTCATCGAGGCTGAGGAGTCGCCGCCGATGGGCACCCAGGCTTCGCTGGTCATTCAGATGCCTGGCGACAAACAGCTAGCCATCGACGGAACCATCCGTTGGGCCAAGCCCGATGGGATCGGAGTTCAGTTTGGCCTGCTCGGTGTGCGTGAAACCTACGCTCTGAGCGAGTTTCTCTCTGACCTCGAGCCCATGCCCGACTCGCGCCGTCCGGAGTAGCCCCAGCCCTGCGCTGACGCTCCGTCGTAGCTCCAGCCCTGCGCTGACGCCCCGTCGTGGTGCGGGGTCTCACCCCAGGGACACCCCGCACCACGACGGGGCGTCAGCGCAGCCTGGTGGGCCAAAAGCACTCACGATTCGGCCACGCCGAATCCTTTGGGGGTGAATCGCGCCGCAGGGGCGAGAGGGGGCGTGAAACGCCCCCTGGGAGAGCAGGGAAGCCAGCCAAGCGATGACCCAGCCCCGTCGTTGTGCGGGGTCTCACCCCAGGGACACCCCGCACAACGACGGGGCGTCAGCGCAGGGCTGGGCTGGAGCTACGACGGGGCGTCAGCGCAGGGCTGGAGCTACTCC
>JAUVCD010000967.1 GCA_030590865.1 Myxococcales bacterium
GCCCTTCGGCGTCCAGCTCGCTGACCGAAGGCACGATGGTCGGTGAGTATCGGGTCACCGGCGTGCTCGGCCGGGGTGGCATGGGAACGGTGTATGCCGGGGAGCAGCCGGTCATTGGCAAGCAGGTGGCCATCAAGGTGCTCAGGGCCGTCCTGTTGGAGGAGCCGGAGGCGATGGACCGGTTCGTGGCCGAGGCGCGAGCGGTCAATACCATCGGCCATCCCAACATCATCGACATCTTTGCCTTCGGTACCTTCGACGACGGCGCGCAGTACTACGTGATGGAGTACCTGCCAGGCCGCAGCCTCCAGACCTACCTGGCTGAGAAGCAGACGATGAGCTTCGCCGACGCCTTGGAGCTGCTCCCGCCGGTGCTCGATGCGCTCGAGGCGGCGCACCGCCGAGGTATCGTCCACCGGGATCTCAAGCCCGACAACATCTACTTGGCTGACCATCCGGACGGCGGCTACCAAGTCAAGTTGCTCGATTTCGGCATCGCCAAGTTCACCGAAGAGGGGATCGTGGAGGGGCGGACTCGGACCGGCGTTCCCATCGGTACGCCAGTCTACATGTCCCCCGAGCAGTGCATCGGCGAAGGCGTGGATCTGCGCTCGGACATCTATGCACTAGGTGTCATCTTGTACGAGCTGTTCACCGGTCGGGTGCCTTTTGGAGCGAGTTCGTTCGGCGACTTGATCCGCCAGCATCTGTTGGAAACACCGGATCCGCCGAGCGAGGTTGGCGACGTCCCGGCTGATCTGGAGAAGACGATCCTCTGGTGTCTGGAAAAGGACAAGGACGAGCGCCCGGCGGATATCGACGAGCTGAGACAAGCCCTGATGCCGACGATCAAGGGTCTCGCTCACTCGAACCTGCCCACGCTGGGCCTCGATGGACAGCCGAGCGCGGCGATCCGGCGCAAGCGAGACGCTGCTTCGCGACGGCGAAGGCGCCAGCAGCGACGATGGCCCCAATGGCTTGGGGTCCTGCTCGCGGTGTTGGTTCTCGGTGGGGCGGCGGCCGGTTTGGCCTGGCAATGGAGTCACGCGGTCGAGCGGAGCGAGGAGCAGACGGTTACACTGCAGCTCTCGGTGTATCCTGCAAACGTCGACTATCAGCTGTGGGTGAATGACAAGCTCGTCCGAGTTCGGCCGCCCCTGGTGGCTCTGCCGCGCAGCACCAGCGTGCCGGTTCGCATCAAGGCGCAGGCGGAGGGCTACGAACTCTATCATGCCGATCACGTGCCGCTGTCGGACGGGTCCGTGCCGGTTATGCTCGCGAAGCGATCGCCTGGCGGGGAGGCCGAGTTCACCGGCGCCGCGGCGTCGGCGACGGCCGGTGCCCGTGGTAGACTGAAGGACAGGAGTGGCCAGCGGAAGCCGGCGCGGCCTGCTGCCACCGGTCACCCAACGGCCACCGGGGCGACGAAGTCTCAGCCCGCCCCGAAGTCTCGGTTCGGTGACGTTTTCAAACCCAACGATCTCTAAGAGCGCCAGTCTTCCTCTGACGTAGCCGATGTTGCGCTCACGCTGTCAAGTCGTTGCAGTCGCCATGCTCGGTGCTGGTCTTGCCGCGACCGTCCCGTCCACACCGGCGTGGGCTCAGACCCCACCAGCTGGGGCCTTGCAGGACTCGGACGGCCGCGAGCAAGCGGTGCGGCTCGTGCGCCAAGCCAATCAGAAGCTCGAGCGGGGCTATTACAAGGAGGCCCTGGCGCTGTTTCGGCAGGCCTACGACGTCTATCCTTCGCCCAAGCTACTGTTCAATCTCGCGCAGACTCTCGAGGTGCTGGCCCGGCCGTTGCAGGCGTTGGAGCACTACGAGCGCTTCGTGGAGCAAATGGACGAGCGCAGCGCGAAAGGGCGCTGGTCTGTGGCACACGAGCGGATCTTCGAGCTCGAGGGTAAAATCGCCAGTGTGCGTTTGCAGGTGAACACGCCGGGCGCGACGGTGGTGGCCGATGGAGCCAGCATGGGAAGGACGCCGCTGCCGGAGGCCCTTCGTTTCGCGCCAGGGGCGCACACGGTCGTCGTCAGCAAGCCAGGCTACGGCGAGGTGGTCGTCAACCTGCAGCTGTCGGCCGGACAAAACGCCACCGAGCGGGTGGAGATGCTCACCGAGGAAGAAGAGGCGAGCACCCGGCACGCGGTGCGGCAGGTCAAGGCGAGCCTGGTCCGCCAGCAGGAGGAGGCCCGCGAGCGGCGCCTTGCGCTTCGAAAGGGGCTGCAAATCGGCGGCTGGACCTCTTTTGGTTTAGGGCTGGCAGGAGGCGCCTTGGCGGCGGTGTTCGGACTGCTGTCCGAATCGGAGGCGGCCGAGGTGGAGAGCCCCGAGCCGAGCCAGGGTTGGGCTGGTGAGATCGCTGACCACTACGACCGTGCCGAAACGTTCCGAACCGCGGCCTACTGGGCGGCGGGCATCAGCGGCGGCCTCACCGTGGTGGGTGCCGCGGTCGCCGGCATTGGCTACGGCCTCTCGGTGCCCGAAGCCGGCGCTGCCGAACAGGGGCCTGACCGCGAGTCGGCGATCCGGGTCGATGTCACCTTTGGAACGGCAGCGACCGGGCTGGTGCTGCGGGGGCGCTTCTAGGAGAGCACAGGCATGCGTCGAGGCAACGTCGCTTGGATACGTCGTGTCAGCGCCTGGGCCGTCTCATGGATGGCTGTCGGGCTGCTGTTGGCCAG
>JAUVCD010000775.1 GCA_030590865.1 Myxococcales bacterium
AAAGCCGTATTCCTTGTCGGTGGTGTTGACCGATGCCCAGAAGTTCACACCGCAGTGGGCGACGTGATGGACGTGGTTCCCTTCGAAACGCGTCGAGTCGGCATAGAGAAAGGCGAGGCCGACTGGAAAGTCGATGTCGGAGCGGAACGCGAGGTGATGAAACTCGCTGTTCCGAATGACCTGGTTCACGATACCTGGCCGGGTAAAGTCCTCCGGTTCGAGGCCCACGCCCCACCAATAGCTCGACAACAGACCCTTGGTGTCCATGTGAGCAATCTCCGAGTCCTCCAAGACGAAACCATCGACGACGAAGGCATCCGCACCGAGGGTGTTCTGGCTCAGTGAAATGCCGATGTTTCCGTAGCGCCCGTCGACATTGCGCAGCAGGTTGCCGGTAGAGAGCTCTTGCTCGCCGTTCTTGAGCGAGATGACGTCGCCATCGAAAAACTCGAAGGTCAGTCCATCAACGGTCACGAAGGAACGACCCGACAGGTCCATGGCACTGTCCTGGGTCGAGATCTCCAGGGCCAGGGTGGCTGGATTCTGCCCCCCGGGTGACCAGAGATAGATCTGCTGAGTGGCCACGTCGAACCACCACTCACCAGGCTGGTCCAACAGCGAGGGCAGGTCCTCGACGTAGTATTTCGAGCCCCAGCCCAGGGCGTTATACCAGAGCAGCATGGTGTCCTCATCGACCGTGATGGTGCCGTTCTGGGTGTCGTGTTGGACAATGTGCCGCCGGAACATGCTGTGGCCTTGGACGGTATCGAGGACCACGAGCGTGGCGCCAACGAGGCTGGCCAGCGTGGTCAGGTTGCCCGGCTCGATGTCTGCTGGATCGCTGTCGTCGGCCCCGTCGGTGAGCATGGTCGCCGAACGATTGGCTTCGTCACAGCTGTGGTCGTCCCCTGGTTCGGGAGTGCAGGGCGCCACCACCGCACCGCCTTCGGCAGCCCACCAATACTCGTGGTATTTCCACTCGGTCTTGACCTCCCAGTCCGGCTCGCGAGCCAGGGGAAGGCGGGCCTGGACCTGGTCCGAGTCGTCGAGCTGGACGACGAAACGAGGCGTCTCGACGACGCCCCATGACGACAGATCGGCGACGTAGATCTCGCTCAGCTCGGCCCCAGCAGGCAGACCGATGGAGTTGTCGGGAAGCGGGGTCCACTCGAGAGCCGTCGCAGGCACCGATCCGCGCACCACGACCGACCCGCGACCTTGATCAGCCAGCAGGACGACCGGCTCGTCAGCATGGCCACTGGTCGCAGGCCGCAACGTCTCTCGATAGGTGCCCGGTTGGACACGCACGGTGGTTCCCGGGGAGGCCATGTCGAGGCCTCGCTGGATGGACCGCACCGCAGTATTCGCCGAGCTCCCGTCGTGGCCATCGTCACCTTGGGCGCCATCGACCCAGACGACCTCACGATAGGGAACGGAGGCGACCACCTCATCGAAGAGGAAGGTCCCGGATGGAACATTGGAGGCCGGGACCCCGCACTGTCCCAGGTAGATGCGGTGAGCCGCCACGTGAGAATGATCAATGCCTTCGACGTGACCGACCAGCTCACCGTCCAGCCAAACCGATATGCCGGTGTCGCGCTTGAAGCCCAGGGTGATCTCTTGCCAGTCCGAGCGGAGGTCGAACTCCCCTTGCTCAAAATCGTATTCCGAGCCGGCGGGACTGTGCCACTGCACAAAGCCCCGGTAACCGCCTTCCGCCGTCTGTCGCACGAATAGCGCCGCCAGGGTCTCCCAAGGATCCACCCCTTGGAAGCGCGCGATTTCGATGGCCGCTGCGGGGACCCAGGTGGCTCCGGCGCTGGGGATCGAGGCCCCGTTCGGATGGAACGAGAATCTCAAGTAGCCCTCCTCGAACCGCGCCGAATCAGAGTTCATCACATAAGCCGACTCGCTACCCAAGGTCACCGACAGGGCGGTGGAGCTGTCCGGACCGGCCGCTGGGACGAGCTGCACCCGCTCCGCAGCTTCGACGGACCAGAACGTCAACGGGTTGGTGTCGAAAGAATCCTCGAAAACATGCTTCACCGACGGGTCCACCGGCGCCACACCATCGTCGATGCTGCTGGGGCTCCGCGGGGGAGTCAGTCGTGACTCGTCGATGAAGCGGCCTTCGACGCAACCAGCCAAGGTAAGGCTGATCAATACAGTGAGCGTCAAGGGCCCCAAAGCTCTCGCAATCGCGATCCTGTGTCTTGCACCGGTCGGTGACATGGCTGTTCCGGTCATCATAAATTCACCTGGGAGGGCATCGCCCTAACAGGAAAGTCTACGCCAACCCGGACTTGGTCGTCCAAACCTAGCGGAGAAGGCGTGGAGAGCGCCTACCGTCCTAGAGACCGGCGTAGGCACCGATGTCAGCGAAGCCCCCAGAGGGGGTGGGCCGGAGAAAGTCTGGCGAGGTCGGGTCCTCACTGAGAAACTCGACCGTGCCGTCTCGCTGCCACGAGTTGTCGGTCTGGATGCCTGCCGAGTTGACGTCACCGTTGGTGTCGCCGGAGGCGATGTTGTGGTCTGCCTCGGTGTCGTCACCGAGGGAGAAGCCCCGAGCATTCTGAAAGGTGGTGTTGTAGGAGAAGACAACCTCAGCGCCGCTGTTGAAGTCGATGCCATTGGCCAGATTGCCATAGGCAATGCAGTGCTCGACGAAGGTCCGGGCGCTAGGCTCCAAGCCGCCAGCTTTGAAGCCATTGGCGTTGCCATCAGCAATGCCGTGGCTGTGAGCGATGGTGTAGCCCACGTAGCCGTCGGTGGAGCGCCAGGTGTCGATGCCGTCATCCGAGTTCTGATACACCAGGCAATGTTCCACACGGTTTTCCGTGCCGTTGGAGATGGAGATGCCGTCGGCGTTACCACCGTTGGCGAATCCAGCGATGACGTATCCCTCGTCGAAGTTGTCGTGGGCCACACAGTCGCGGAGGATGTTGCGCGACGCCTCGGAACCGTAGGGCAGATCGTAGGACGCAGAGATCTGAAAGCCCGTCAGGTGGTTGTGGTGGGCCCGCACTCCCTCGAGCAGGTTGTCGGTGCCCGGAATGAGCAAGCCTTGGCGCGGCATGTTGCGGATCTCGAGCAGTCGGAGCACGTAGAAGCTACCGGTGATCCGAATGGTGACGGTGTCTCCAATAGTGACGCTCGAGCCATCGAGGATGGCGAGCTCGCCTGGATAGGACTCGAAGAGGATGGGCTGGGAGGCGGTGCCATCCCCCGAGAAGCGAACCTGATCGTTGATGTCGTAGGACCCGCCGCGGAGAAAAGCCACGTCGCCAGCTGCCGCCTGGTCGACGGCCTCCCAGAGGTCACAGGGCTCGGCCAAGGTGCAGGCCGTCCCGCTGCCACCCGGTGCCGCGATGATCGTTCCGGACGATGCTGGGGTGGGCGCGACTGGGCGAGGACCGATCGGGGGGACCGGTGCAGGGCTGCCGCCAGCTCCGCCAGCTCCGCCAGCAGCGTCAGTCGGGGATGACGCATCCAGCAGCTCGCCGCCCTGGCCGCCAACCCCTGCATCAGTGACGGTCGCGCCGCCGGTGCCAGCGCTGTCGCCGTCGCTACAACCGGTGATGGTGAGTAGAACTGCGAGCGCTGAGATCGCCAGAGATGTGCCGTGAAAGTCCAGTCGTCCCATGGGTGTGCTCGTCCGGGTTGGTGGCATGGTCGTGATGATAGCTCGGGAAGGTCCGCACAGCGATGAAGTGCCCATCACCGATCTGCGACTGATATGCTCGACCACGATGACGCGCTGGTCGCTGCTAGCCCTGGTGGCACTGCCAACTGCTTGCGCCGGCGAAGAGACCGCCCCCGAGCCGCCTGAGCCACCGGCCTGCGCTGAGCACGAGCTGGCACTGCCCGATGGCAGCTGCATCCGCCCTGGCGTGCCGCTCGACGGCTGCGGCGAGGGGTTCGTGCACGACGGCGTCTACGGCTGCGAGCCCATCCTGCCGGCTGAGCCGTGCCCGCCTGGGCTGATGGCCGTGCCTGGCGACGAGACCTGCCGCCC
>JAUVCD010000686.1 GCA_030590865.1 Myxococcales bacterium
GCGAGAAAGGTTCGGAGGACGCCAGGCAATGCTCTGGTTCCGAGGGCGGCGACAATGGCGGGCAGCTGCCACAACGGCGCCCACATTGCCACGAGCGACGTTCCCTTCGGCCTGACCGTCTGGGGCTACGACCAATGGTCCAGCTACGCCTACCCGGCAGGCATGCGCGTCGAGCCTATCAACACCGTCGTCGTCCCACCCACGCCACGCTAGCCAACCAGATAGGCTTGTGCTGCAGCACGTAAGTCATAGGCCTAGCCAGCCATGCTGTCCCTCATTCCGTCTCCCTTGGTCCGGCGGCGAATCAGCGCGCCCCGCGCACCAACAGGATGGGAGCGCCGCGACCGAGGCCGAGCCCTTCGGCGGCACTCTGCTCAGCCCGTGCTACCTCGAGCACCCCAAACGAGTTGATGAGCGCCAAATAGTCACCAGGGGACACGTTGCCATAGGTGCGACGCAAAGCGATATCTCGCCCGCCGGCCTTCACCACCGGGTCGGCGAGCTGATTGACCTGTTCCTCGCTGATGTTGGAAATCAGGTTGCCGAAGTTGTCGACGGTGACCACCACCCCCGCGATGCGTTCCCGTTGGACGATGGGCTCCTCGACCCAGCTCGGAACGACCGTGTCGACCACCGGCCCCAACTCCTCGGGCTTCAGCAGTCCACCGGCGATGGCGGCAGCGATGGGCGCAAAGACGTCACGACCATGGAAGGTGGCGCTGATCTCGCCGAGACCCAAGCGTGCAGGATCGGACAGATCGAGCCGGTACACCCGCGCCTCATCCCGTTCGGCTATCGAGGCCAGTAGGCCGTTGTCCGGAGCGAGGAAGGCGTGACCTGCGTAGAGGACGGCGATGATATCGCGCTGGGTGCCCACCCCGGGATCCACCACGGCGACGTGGGTCGTGCCGTCAGGAAAATAGGGATAGGCGCGACTCAGCCAGAAGCCCGCCTCGGCTGGGAAATGAACGTCCGTCTCGTGGGTGATGTCGATGATCCGCGCGTCGGCCAGGCGAGAGAGCATCACGCCCTTCATGGTCGCCACGAAGGGCCCTTTGTGACCGAAGTCGGTGGTGAGGGTGATGACGCCGGAAGGTTGGAAATCGGTTGCCACGGGCCGAGTCTATCCCAAGTTTCGGTCAGCCTCGCGGTTGCAAGCTGCCAAGCAGACATTCGAGCTCTTGGCCGAGCACGCTCTCGGCCTCTGATCCGAGCAAACCGCCGGCGCTGAACAAGGCGAAACCGACGTACTCGTGCAACTTCTCCTTGAGGTAGTGCTCCGGATCGCCACCGGCCACGGCTCCGACGTTGGCCACCATGGTGGCAGGCGTGAAGCTTCCGTCCGGCTGGGGCCCGGCACCGCGAAACAGCATCTCGTAGATCCCAGCCCCTACCGCGAAGCTCTCGAGAGTGGTGCGCAGCTCGGTGCCTCTACCCTCTGCGTCCACCCGCTTGTGGATCGTGCCGAGGGCCTCGTTGGCCGCCTCCACCACGGCCTCAGGCCCCCCAACCATGCGGGGGCGACTCATCTTCACGTGCTTGGACTGAGTCAGAGCGTAGACCGCCTTGGTGGTCTCGAACTCGCCCAAGCCAGTTTCCCTGCCGAGCTCGGCGATGCTGCGCTTGCCATCAATGGCGTCGTAGAGCGCGCGCC
Source organism: Myxococcales bacterium (assembly GCA_030590865.1). Taxonomy (GTDB): domain Bacteria; phylum Myxococcota_A; class Polyangia; order Polyangiales; family Polyangiaceae; genus JAPYTK01. The sequence continues at coordinate 1,655 of JAUVCD010000686.1, forward strand.
TCTCCGCACCCGGTGGCTCGCTGAGCTGGGTCTTGACCGCCACCCAGTCCTCACTGGGGATCCGCTGCCGGAAATAGCGAATCTCGTCGAGACGGGTCACGCCGTCCATCAGCAGCAGACTCACGCTGAGGGCGTGACGGGACACGAGTCGTTCGGGATCGAAGCCATCCAAGAAGAAAAACGTGCCGTCCTCCACCGATAGGGCTGCGTAGAGGACCTCTTCGATCTGCTTGCCGAGGTAGTGAAACACCTGCTCTGGAGTCAGCAACCCGAGCTCGACGGCCACCTCGCCAAACCGCCCACCTGCCTCGACTCGCTCGACGATCTGCGCGAGCTGAGCGTCATCGAAAGCACCAAAGCGATACATCACCGCACCGATTCGCTCGTCGACCGCGCTCGTCACTGCACCGGCGACGTTGCCGTAGTCCATGAAGAGGCTACGACGCACCTCGCCAGAGAGCACCACGAGCTCACCTTGCCAGCGGGTGTGACCCAACATGGCGATGATGTCGCAGAGGGCCGCTGGCGCCGTAATCTCACCGGCGAGCCGTACGATGGCCCCATCCTCGGCATCACGCCGGCCGTCCTCACCGGTGTAGCGCATGAACACCACGTGATCCGGTGCGGGCAGCACCCGAAAGGCGCCGCTCCGTTCACGCATGCGCCGACTAGCCACCACGCCAACCGGGTGGGCCTCACCTTTGTCATTGATCCGGACGAGCTCGGAAGTCGCTTCCTTCATCGGACCGACGAGCCTAGCAGCGCGACACCGGCGCCGCAGCCTCCAGGCGCCATGGATGGGCTTTGCGCAACTTGCTGTGCACCACGGTGGCCTCCTACTCGGCTCGTACCGTTCCCTCAGCCACCGGCTGAGCCACGCCGTCGCAGCTTGGTCCCCCCGCCCACGACCACCACCACCAAACACCACCCACAGAAGGTGTCGCCCAGCGCCGCATAGAGGCTCGGCTGCTGCAACAACCGCACGTCCTGGTCGACTAGCCCGCCGAGCTCAGAGACCGAACGGCTGATCTCGGCGCGCTGTCGAATCTCCCCGGTCGCCGCAATGAAGGCGCTGATCCCCGATCCAGCAGCGCGCACTAGATCGCGCCGAGACTCGATGGCCCGAAAAACGGTGTGGGACAGATGTTGCTCCGGCTCGAGGGTGTCGCCGAACCACGAGTCATCCGACAGGTTGACCAGCAGCTCGGGCCCTCGGCTCATCAGCTCGCGAACCTTGGTGGGGAAGATGGCCTCGAAACAGATGAAGACCGAGATCGGCACCTGTCGAGCAGGCCGGCCGTCGTGACCAGGCACCGACAGGACGAGCGGCTCGAGCCGCGTCCCAGGTTGATAGCGCTTCCGAGACGACCAACCCTCCATGAACGACGGCAGCCATTCGCTGAAGACGATCAGGCTCACCTTGTCGTAGAAGACCTGCAGGCGGCCGTCGGCGGCGAGGAAGGCCGCCGAGTTGTAGATCTCCCGAGTCTCGACATCGACGGTGGTCACCCCGAAGACCAACGGGCTCTGAAAGCCTCGGCGGATGCGCCTGACGCTTTGGAGCGGGTAATCGTGCGCCCCATCGTGACGCAGCAGCAGCGGATTGGCGTCCTCTGGCCAGAGCAGCAGATCGAGGGGCGCGCCCGCTTGCTCGATCTGGGCGGAGAGCCGCTGGTAGCGCTGCAGCAATGCGACAGGATCGCCGAAGGACGGTCCCCAGCCCGTTTGCACCTCCCCGCCTTGCACCAGACCCACTCGCAGCCTTGGGGCCTTGGCGCGCAGCTCGGCGGTGGTGGCGAGACGCCACTGTCCGAAGACCACCATCGCCATCAGCACGCCGCCGGTCACGGCGATGGCCGTCCAGGGCCACGGCTCACCACCACGTCTCGCCGTCACCGCTGCGGCCGCAGTGGCACCCAGCAGCACCATCAGGAACGTAACGACATGAGGCCCGCCGATCTCGGCCGCCTGAGCGACGGTCAGCAACCGGTACTGAGTCAGGCCGAGGGAGTAGGGGAACACCATGGGCATCCAGCGCTCGATGATCACCATCGCCGCTGGTGCCAACAGCGGCATGGGCAAGGCCGGCGACCAGGCGCGGGTGACCGCAGCCCAGGCCGCCCAGCCCAAGCCCTGATAGGTCGCAATGGCCACCGTCGCCAGCACCGCCAGCACTGGATGGAGGCCAGCGAAACGAGCGAGCAGCTGAGGAAACCACAGGCAAAGCCCCAGATTGACGACCACACCCGCCAGCCAGCCGAGCAAGAAGGCCCCTTGGACACTTTGCCGTGCAAGCACCACGAGCAGCGGCACTACAGCGAGCCAGGCAAGCAGCGACAGGGGTCGCCAGCTCGTGACGCCGGGACTGGACAGGATGATCAAGATGGCCGTGACCAGCGCCGCCGCCAGCGACCAGCTCAGCAAGCCTCGGGCTCGGTTGCGGCCCGGCCCGCGAGCATCCTCATCGCTCTGCCCTCGTCCCACCGGCGCTTGCTCCGTCCTGATCGGTCCACAATACTACTCACCTCGTGGAGGGAGCAGGTCCACCCTATTCGGACGTACAGCTCACGCTGTGCCTCACCCACCACTGCAATCTGCGGTGCGACTATTGTTACGGAGGCGACAAGGCAACCCGTCACATGGCGCTTGCCACCGGCCGAGCGGCCATCGATCTGGCCCTCCGCCGCACCAGCGAGCGACTGCACCTGATCTTCTTCGGCGGCGAGCCACTCAGCCGCTGGCGCAGCCTGCAACGGTTGGCCGACTACGCGCGCCAGCGGACCGCGGCAGGCGTGGAGCTCCGCTGCAGTGTCACCACCAACGGCACTCTGCTCACCGACCAGCGGGTCACCTGGCTGAGAGACCAAGCCTTCATCACCGCCGTATCCTGCGATGGAACGGTGCGCGCCCATGACCGCCGCCGCTACCGAAGCGGACGCAGCAGCCACCGCCGCACCGTGGCTGGCCTGCAGCGAGCCATCGCCGCCGGTCTGAAGGTGCGGGTGGTGATGGTCGTCCAACCCGACACGGTGGACGAGCTGCCGGCGTCGGTCGACTTCCTTCGCCAGCTCGGCGCCAAAGATCTAGTCGTCAATCCCGACTGGTCAGCGAGCTGGGAGGATCCCGAGGTCCGGCGTCGGTGGCAGGCAGCCTATCGCGCGGTGTCCGAACGCTACGTGGCGGCCTACCAGGCAGGTGAGCCCTTCTGGATCTCGTTCATCG
>JAUVCD010000518.1 GCA_030590865.1 Myxococcales bacterium
AGCTGTGCCACGACGTGGGCTACGAACCCCAGCATTTCGTCACCCGGAGCGATCTACCTTGTGGCTCGACCATTGGTCCGATCACCGCCGCCCAGCTCGGCATCCAGACGGTCGATGTCGGTGCCGCCCAGCTCAGCATGCACTCATGCCGCGAAGTGGCAGGCTCGCTCGACGTGTACCTGACCCAGCAGACCTTCCAGCAGTTCTTTCGCTGAGGCCCCTGCCCGCGCTCCCACCGCCGCCAGAGCAGCACCGAGCACTAAACGCGCTGGGACCGTAGCGCGTAGCCGATCAGCTTGTAGAGCAGCCGAGCCCCCACACTGGCGTCCCAACCGCCGCCGCCCGACCCTGGGGCCACCTCGCAAAGATCGAAGCCCACGATGCGGCGACCGCTGCGACACAGTGCATCCAGGATAGCCAGCGCCTGGTGAAAGCTGAGACCGCCAGGAACTGGGGTGCCCGTGTGGGGACACAGGGACGGCTCCAAGGCGTCGATGTCGAAGGTCACATAGACCTGCTCGGGAAGCTCATCGGCAATCTGCTCCGCGATCCCACAGAACGACTCGCCCTTCAGCACCTGCGCCGCAATGTCGGCATCGAAGAAGGCCACGATGCGCCCCCCCGAATCAACGATCCCACGGTGCTCTTGGAGGCACAGGTCACGGACGCCCACGCTCACCAGCCGGCTCACCTGAGGCAGCTCGTCCATCACCCGGTGCATGACCGATGCGTGCGATCCGATGAGCCCCTGATAGGCCACCCGCAGATCGGCGTGAGCATCGAATTGCAACACCCCCATACCGGGATGACGGGCGGCGTGAGCGCCCAAGCTGCCGAAGGCAACCGAATGGTCGCCCCCGACCAGCGCCACGAGCTTGCCCGCCTCGAGCCAACGGTCGGTCTCAGACTCGATCTGTTCGGCCAACCATTGGGTCAGCTCGTTGGTGCAAGCCACATCAGCGGCAACCTCGGCGGTCGGCCTCCCCTCGTCGAAGGCAGCCACCACACGCTGGCCGTGGTCCCTCGCCTGCCGCGCCCGCTGCTCGAGCTGGGCCAGGACAGGAGCCTGGGCGATACCTGCCCGCCAGGGCTCACCTAGCTCGACGTCGAACAGATCAACTTGGGTGCTCGCTGTGGCGATCGCTGCTGGGCCGGCCGCCGTCCCCTGGCCGCCTGTCGCTGTCGCTTCCCACGGCACCGGGACGATGACCACGCGAGCCTCTGCCACCGTGTCGCCCAAGCCAAACACCCCAGCCTCGGGAGGTTCTGAGCCATCCAGCTCCTCCCCATTGCGCCCCTGACCGCCGCTAAGGTCATCGTCACCCACCTCCGGGTGATGTGTTTGCCCCCAGGGATGCGTCAATAGCCAAGCCGCCAATGCCTTGGTCGCGCAAACATGGTTGGCATGGAATGACACGACAATTCAGTTGTCTATATCCGATGTTTCTCTGTTATTTTAGGGATGTGCCAAGGCCATCAAAGTTGTCGCAAACCAAAGTTGACCTGTCTGGCGGCGCTCGTGGCGACGGGACACCAAGAGCCGCGGACCGATCATCGAGCCGCTACGAGCTGGTCCAAAGAGTTGGCGACGGAGCCACCAGCAACGTGTGGCTCGCCCAAGGGACCGGGGGCGAGATGATCGCCCTGAAGATCGGCCGGAGCCTCGCAGAGGCCGAACAGCTCGCCAGCGAGGCCCTCCACGCCAGCTTGGCCCTATCGCCCCGTCTGCCCGAACTGATCGATCTTGGTCTGGCCCAAGTCGACGAGCACCAAGCGCTTCCCTTGGCCCCTGGGACACAAGCAGCAGAGGCTCTCCCTTTTCTGGCGCTGCGCTGGGTTGAGGGGGACCTCCTGCAGGCGGTCATGGAAACGGCAGAGGACTCACTGAGCCTGGCGCTGGCAGTCGCCCGCGACGTTGGCGAGGCCTTGGCAGATTTGCACGGCTTGGGCCTGTGCCATGGCGATGTGAAGCCGGCGAACATCGTCTTGGACCCAACCGGACGGCTCGCGCTGCTCGATCTGGGACTCGTCGCACCGGCGGGTGCGGTCGCGCTACGAGGCGCAACACCGCGCTACCTGGGACGGGGCGATCGGCGGCTGGGCGACGGCCGGGCTCGTGATCTGCTGGCCCTCGGTGTGGTGCTCACCGAGATCGCTCTCCCCGCCGTCCGGCGCGCCACCGAGCCGTTGCTCCAAGCCCGAGAGCAGGGCGCACCGATACCCCTGTCGAGAATCACCGAGGCGCTGTTGGCCCCCGAGCCCGGCGCGCGCCCTTCTGCTCGTTGGGTCTGCGACATGGCCACCGCCTTGTCGGCTGACCCCCTGGGCGATGGGGCCGGACAACGAGAGCGGGACCGACGAAGCTTGAGGGCCGGCTACCTGCGCTTGCGGCGGCGCGAGGTGCTCGGCGCGCAGCAGGTGGCCGAGGATGTCGCCCCTTGGCTGCACGAGGCGGTGGTGGTCGCCCAGCAGGCTCGACGGATGTGTCGAGACGCGGGGATTGCCGCACCTGCCGCCCTGTCCGCTCCCGCTAGCGGTCAGCTCGGCCCGCTGACCGCTGACCAGCGGAAGCGGTGGCTCGCCGGTGTGGTGGGTGGCGCAGCCCTGGACTGGCCGTCCGCGCCGCTCGCCGAGGTCGACGAGCCGACGCTGGTCACAGCCCTCGAGCAGCTGGCCAGCCGGCGGCGTCCCCTGCTCTGGTCCCTCGGCGACCTGGAGGCCGCGCTCGGCGCCACGACCGACCACCCATTGACCGACTTGGCGCAGCCATCGATGGCCATCGACGGTGACCGGTCACTGAGCGCAGAGGACGCCACGGTGCTCACCTTGGCCGTGAGCCAGCTGCCACTAGACGCTGGAGCGGCAGAGCTAGTGGAGCAGCTGGCCGCCAAGATGCCCCGACCGCTCTTGTTCGCAACGGCTGACGCGTTGCGGCTGGCAGGCCACCTGGGACGGGCCCGCAGCCTGGTGCTCGGTCAACCTGGAGGCGGCGGCATCGCGGCAGAGGTGCTGCGCCGGGCAGGTGACAGCGAGCAAGCCCGAGCCGTCGCTGAGCAACGCATCGCCGAGGGCAGCGACCTGGACCACCGCTGCCGGGCCTGTCTGGCTCTGATGCACCTCGACGCAGGTGAGATTGACGAGGCCGCCAGGTGGGTCAGCGGCCACTGTAGCGCAGCCACCGCCGAGATCGATGCCCGGGTCGCGATAGCCCGCGGCGATCGGACCACAGCCCTCAGCCACGCACAGCGGGGACGGGCACTGGCCACGACACCTGAAGCCCAGGCCCGACTGGCTGGGGTTGAGGCCTATGTGCTCCAGCTGAGCCATGGTTCAGGAGCTCGCGAGAGGTTCCGTGATGCCGTCGTCCACGCCGTTCGGGCCGGCGCAGTGCTCGAAGAGGCAACCTACCGCACCGGTGAGGCCTCCGCTTGCGTGGATCTGGGGGAGCTCGAAGCCGCTGTCGACACCGCGACCCGGGCCGCGCTGCTTTGGGAGGACGTGCTGGCCCGACCCGCCATGGCGGCTAGGGCGTGGCTTGCCCGGGCCGGAGCCTACGCCGCCATCGATGCCCGTCACGAGGCCGTCTATGCGGCCCGTCACGCTCTCCATCGCGCCGAGATCTCCGATGATCCCCAAGCCGCCGCCTATGCCCTCTGGGCCATTGCCGACGCGTGTAGCGCAGGTGATACCGACGCCGTAACCGCTGCTGAGCGAGCCGCTGAGCTCATCGGACCGCAGCTGAACGACGACGGCCTGCGGGCGGCGGCGAGACTGCAGCGCCATGCGCCGACCTCGCTCACCGCGCCACGGCGCAGCGCCGCAGACGAGGCGGCACGAGGCAGCACGGGGCTCTCAGCCTTTGCTCGACTCGACTGGTGGGCTGCACGGGCCGAGACCTTGACCGCGAGATCCGCTGGCCGCCCGGTGGATGAGGCTGACGGACCGCGGGTGCTGACCGAGCTTTCCTCTCTCGCCGAGGCCGACGCTCCGGTATGGACTCGAGGAAAGGCGATGGACGCCGCCTGCCAGCTAGCCGCCGCACTTGGGGACACCGAGACCCTCCCGCGGTTGGACGCGGCGCGGCGCCGGGCTGCAAGTCCGGTCATCGCCGCCACGACAGGGACCATGGCCGAAGCCGCCCGAGCGTGCCGCTGGCTGGGGCGCCACCGCGCCGCGGACGTCTTGGCGGTCGACGTGGAGCAAACCCTCGATCTACAGAAACTGGTGCGCACGCTGAGCGAGCGCCGCAACCTCCGAGCGCTACTGGATCAGGTCATCGATGTGCTCTTGCTGTGGACCGGCGCCGAGCGCGGCCTGTTGCTCATGACCGAACCCAGCGGCGAGCTCTTGCCACGGTCAGCACGCAACTTGAGTCATGACGACCTCACTGGCGACCAGCTCACCGTCTCCAGCAGCCTGGCCCAACGAGCACTTGAATCCGGCGAACCGGTCGTGGCCGTGGATGCCATGGAGGAATTGTCGCAAAATTATGCGAGTGTCCATGCGCTCAAGCTTCGAAGCGTGCTGGTGCTGCCACTGGTCGCCCACGGCGAGGTGCTGGGCGTCGCCTATCTGGATGACCGGATCCGCCGCGGCGCATTTGGCGACAAGGAAATCCGCTGGGCCCAGACCGTAGCCCCCCTCGCGGCTCTGGCCATCGCCGACGCCCGTGCACAAGTGAGCCTGCGCCACGCCGTGCGCCAAGCCGAACAAGCCTCGCACCAGCTCGAGCAGAACCTCGCTCGCAAAGAAACAGCGCTGGACGTTGCGGAGCGTGAGCTCGCCAGGGCGGTCGGATCCCAGGACACTCGGTTTCGCTACGACGACATCGTCGGCGAGAGCGAGCCGTTGCGCCGCTTGCTCGAGCTTGTCGATCGGGTCGCCGCCAGCGACGTTCCGGCGCTCCTCCGCGGCGAGTCCGGGTCGGGCAAGGAGTTGATCGCCCGTGCCATCCATCGAGGCAGCCCGCGGGCCAACCAGGCCTTCGTGGGAGAGAGCTGTGGCGCATTGCCCGAAACGCTCCTCGAGTCGGCGCTCTTCGGTCACGTCAAAGGCGCCTTCACCGGCGCCCACCGCCCCCGTGTCGGGCTGTTCGAGGCCGCCGACACAGGCACCCTCTTCTTGGACGAAATCGGCGAGATGTCGCTAGCCATGCAAACCAAGCTGCTGCGGGTGCTCGAGGACAGCATCGTGCGTCCCGTTGGCTCGACTCGATCACGAAAGGTCGACGTCCGCATCATCGCTGCGACCCACCGCGATCTGGAGAAAATGGTCGCCGAAGGCGCCTTTCGCGAGGATCTCTACTATCGGATCAACGTCATCACCATTCAGATACCGCCGTTGCGTGATCGGGCCAGCGACATCCCGCTGCTGGTGGATCATCTGATCGCGAAGCACGCGCCAGGTCGGCGCGCCAAGCTCACCGCAGCAGCACGGCGGCGGTTGATGGGCCATCCCTGGCCGGGCAACGTGCGCCAGCTAGAGAATGAGGTGCGCCGAGCGCTACTGTTGAGCGACCACCAGATCGATGTCGAGCACCTCTCAATTCCCGACCAGTCCGACCAAAGCGACGTCGATTTGGGGCTCAATGTCCGGGCCCGCATCGATCGGCTGGAGACCGAATTAGTCGGCCACGCACTGGGCCGGACAGGGGGCAACCAGACCCAAGCGGCCAAGCTGCTCGGTCTGTCCCGCTACGGGCTTCACAAGATGATGAAGCGTCTCGGTCTTTCAGCCCGCTAGCCCAGCGGCTCGCCGGCGCCAAACCCGTCACGCCTGCAGACCCAGACGCCGACGGCGGCGCCCCCCCCCAGGGACCACCGCCTCCCAGGTGTTGTTGAACCGGTTAGTGAAGGTGAACAGGTCGACGACCGCCCGTATCTCCCGTTGCTCACGGGCCGAAAACTCCTGCTCGAAACGCACGACATCGTCGCGACTGTCGTCTTCCAACCGGGCCGTGCGCAGCGCCGCATAGCGGAGCGCCACCTGGGTGCGTTCGTCTTGTTGATCGTCCTTTTCCGGCGATCGAGCCTCGCGAATCTCGTCGGCGGTGAGGCCTTCGACACGGGCGACCACGCCATGCACGGCGGAACAGACCGCACAACCGTTGAGAGACGAAACGCGCAGCGTGACGCGCTCGCGCAGGACGCCTCCGATGCTCCGACCCAAAAGGGCGTCGGGTTTGGTCAGGGCGCGGGCCAGGCTACGGAGCGCGTACCATGAGAGCTTGGGTGCAGTCATGGCCGACATGATAGCTCGCTCTTCAGCGCTCACGAAAAGTCGCGATGGTCCGTTGCAGCGAAGCGCGAGCAGCCAGGAGCTTGCTCTTCGAGGTCCAGGCCAACACCTGATGGTAGTGCGTCACACCGTCGATGACCGTGACCAGATAGCCGATGTTGATCAGGTCGACCGTGCCGTGCAGCTCGTATTGCAGCGCTGGGCGACCGCCGATGGTGAGCCCAATCGGGGGTCCCGCCATCGGATTCGTCAGCGTCTTCTCCATGGCTCCAATGACGATTTCGCCATATTTTGCGAGGTCGACTTGGGCCGCAAAGTCGACCTTGGTCTCGGAAATGACGAGCAAATACTCGTCGGCCAAGACGTCGCCCGCGCGAACCACACCCTCGCCACCTAGCTCAGGCATCGACCTCCACGACGGCGGTATCGTGATCTGGCTGTGACCGTCGGTCGACAGGAGCAGATGGCTACTCAGTGGGCTCGATGGGCCCGCTGCGCCCGAGCCGCTGGCAGACCACGAGCTGGATATCGGGCTAGCACTACGGGCGGCACGGGCGCGCTCCATGTAGCGGCGGAATCCGTGGATGCCGAGGCTCGCGAAAATTCCGCAGCCGAACAGCACAGCCACCACCACGACGATGATGAGTATCACCGTGGTCGCACGCCCCTTCGCCGGACCTGTGGGTGGCTGCGGCGGCCCCTGCCCAAACCCGCCGTAGCCTGGCTGCGGCGGCGCACCGTAAGGCGTCTGATTGGGCGGTGCGGGCTGCCCAGGCGGCTGCGGCGGCGACTGGAATGGTGGC
>JAUVCD010000106.1 GCA_030590865.1 Myxococcales bacterium
GCCGTCGTCGCAGATCTCGTCACCAGCCAAGAGCCCGTCGCCACAGGCCGTCGTGGTGCCGCCGCCCACCGCTGGGTTGCTCCCGCTGCTGCCGCACGCCAGACTGGCTACTGCGAGCACCGCTGATAACACACGCCGTCCGAGCACCGACCCATTGTATGGGGCTCGGGTAGCCCACACAAACTAGCGCCGCAGAAGCGGTCCGTCGCAGCTCGTTGCACCGCCGGGGCTTCGAATTGACTACACTCAGGTCGGCGCCGGAGCCTCTTGGGGACGTGCCTTGCCCCTGAGGCGCACCAAAAAGGTCAGCTCGAATGGACCCGGAGACGATCGACCAAGTCAGGCTCAACTTCAATCCTCAGGGCCTGTTGGTGATCAACATCGCCATCGCCGTGATGATGTTGGGCGTGGCCATCGACCTGAAGCCGGCGGACTTCAAGCGCATTATCGCCTCGCCCAAGGCGCCGGCCATCGGTCTGGTCGCTCAGTTCCTCTTGCTACCGGCGCTCACCTTTCTGCTGACCTTGGTGGTGCGCCCCCACCCGTCGATGGCGCTGGGCATGATCCTCGTTGCTGCCTGCCCAGGCGGAAACCTATCCAACATCATGACCCACCTGGCCCGGGGCAACGCCGCGGTGTCCATCAGCATGACCGCGGTCTCTACTGCGGTGGCCGTGGTCATGACGCCGCTGAACCTGTCCTTCTGGGGCAGTCTCAATCCGGACACGGCTGCGATTCAGCGCCAGGTCAGCCTCAGCCCGGCGGATGTTTTCGCCACGGTCTTCCTCATCCTCGGCATTCCCCTCCTGGTCGGTCTGGTCTTGGCTCACTTTTTCCCGGGGCTCGTGGAGCGGGTGCGCAAGCCGTTCAAGATCTTTTCTTTGGGCTTTTTCGTGCTCATCGTGCTCGGGGCGCTCGCCGCCAACTGGGCGCATTTCATCAACTACGTAGGCCTGGTGATCCTGGTGGTCCTGGTGCACAACGCCTTGGCTCTGAACCTGGGTTATTGGTCCGGGCGGCTGGCCAAGCTCGAGCGCCGCGATTGCCGCGCCGTCTGTCTCGAGGTGGGGATTCAGAACTCCGCCTTGGGTCTGGTGCTGACCTTCAACTTCTTCAATGGCCTCGGTGGCATGGCCATTTTGGTGGCTTGGTGGGGCGTGTGGCACATCATCGCCGGCCTGACGATGGCATTCATCTTCACTCGCCGCGAGCTGCCGGCGGCAGAACTCGAGCGAGCCGCGAAGGGCAATGCCTGACTAGGGGAATGCAGATGGGAAAATTCACGAACAAGGTGGTGGTCGTCACTGGGGGCGCCTCCGGTATTGGCTTGGCCATTGGCCGACGTTTCCTCCAGGAAGGCGCCAAAATCGGTTTGCTCGACATGGATGGTGAGGCGGTTGCGGCGCGGTGCCGTGAGCTGAGCGCCTCGGGTGGGGACGTCTTCGGACGGCGCTGCGACGTGAGCTCAGAAGTCCAGTGCAACGAAGCGGCCCAGGCCATGGTGGCGCATTTCGGTGGCGTCGACGTACTCGTCAACAATGCGGGCATCACCCAACGGGCTGCCTTTGTGGACACCGAGGTGTCGGTTTTCGAGCGGGTCATGGCCGTCAATTTTTTCGGCGCCCTCTATTGCACCAAGGCCCTCATCGACAGCATCGTTGAGCGCCAGGGACAGGTCATCGTCATCGAGAGCATTGCCGGCGTCGCTCCTCTGCTCGGGCGTACCGGCTATTGCGCAAGCAAACACGCCATGCATGGCTTGTTCACGTCGCTGCGCACTGAGCTTCGCGCCACCGGCACCCATGTCATGATCGCCTGCCCCGGTTTCATCAAGACCAACCTACAGAGCCGGGCCCTCGGTGCTGATGGCCGAGTTACGACTCATCCCCAGTCGGTGATAGGCCGACCGGGCACTGCCGAAGAGGCCGCCGAAGCGATTGTCCAGGGTGCCTTGAAGCGCAAACACATGGTGGTGTTGACGGTCGCCGGAAAGCTCGGCTACTGGATCAGCCGCCTGGCGCCGGCCCTCTATGAGCGAATCATCGAGCGCAAGTTTAGGGCCGAGCTCGACCGCTGACCCAGGTTGTTCAGGGCGCAGGGTCGACCGTGCCAGGTGGCTCGAGCTGGGTGCTCTGAACCTGGCAGTCACCCACCTGCTGGGCGCAGCCGCAGGTGTTGCCCCCAGCATCAGAAAAGAGGAACGGAAGGTCCATCTGTTCCCCGTTCAGCTGGATGGGATTGCACTCGAAGCGAGCCTGCTGCAGCTGCACGGTCGAGCCGAAGTTGGCAATGCCTGCGCGGGCGTTCGAGACGATGACCGTGTTTGCGATGCCGAGGGTGGCGTCGTGCATCGCGAGCAAGCCGTCGCCGAAACGGCCATCGGGCAATGGTGCGGTGTGGCGCACCAATGAATGGTCCACCGTAACATCAGACTCGAAGGCCAGAATGCCAATGCCGTGGTTCTGAGCGACGACTGAGTTTCCAATCCACACTTGCCCACGCTCGCCGCTGTCCACGCTTTGCACATTGATGCCCCGACCCCTGGTTGAGTCGGCGCTGCGCGGTCGGGTGTTTCGGACGATGGTGGCGTCGATATCGGCATCGCAAGCGAAGATCGCGACCCCAGCCTCCTGGTTGCCGTCCACCAAGCTGGCGGTGATGTCGATCTGCCCTCGTGTACCGGTGGCGAAGCTCGGCTCACAGGTGATGCCGCGACCGTAGAGCCCATCCCAGGCCTGGCTCTCGTTGTGGGCCAAGACGCTGTGGGTCACCGACGTGTCGCCACCTGATGCCACGATGCCGGCCAGCCGGTTGTGATCGATGACCGAGCCGGCGATCTGCGCGACCGCCGCGCCTTGCGGAAAGTCTTGGATCATGATGCCGATCCCGCGGGTGCCGTCAGGCAGCAGTAGGGTGCTGCGCACGACGCTATCGTCGACGGTGACGCTCGAGCCCGACACCAGCACGCCGACCTCTTCGTTGCCTTCCACTATCGAGCCGACGATCGTTGCCTCGCCGCGAAGGTCGGTGGCGATGTTGATCTCGGCACTCACGCCACGGGTGTTCGCCGTCCCGTTCGGCGCCGTGTCGCGAATCACCGACCCTGCCAGCGTTAGCCTCGCGCCTAGGGCCATCACGCCGCCTTCGCGGGTTCGCTCGATCAGCGATCCCTGGATGATGAGCTCTGCAGGCCCCAGCGTGTCCTCGATGCTCACGCCCCGTCCCGAAGTGTCATGGATCCACAGACCTGCCAGCACCACTCCCTCGGCACCGCTGCTGCTGACGCCGAAGACCACCGGCGGCACCGACTCGCTGGTGGTCGTACGCACCGCCAGGTGCCGCACCTCGGTGTGGCTTGCCCGGATGTCGATCGCTGCGATGGCCGGCGGGCTTCCGACCACTTCGACCAGTGCCGGGCAGCGGCCCCACAGGCGCAGGGGCTTTGCGGTGATCAAGACGTTCTCTTGATAAGTGCCGCTGGCGATGGCCACGATGGCCCCGGGGTCGGCGGCGCCAACCGCCGCTGTGATGGTCGCCCAGGGCCGCTCCGAGGTGCCGTCGCTGTCCCCGAGGGCGTAGCCCCCGTCGACGAACTGGGTGTTGCCCTCCACCGGAATCTCGCCCCAGGGCCCAGCGCCGCAGGCGGCAATTTCGTGACACTCGGTGTCGCCCGGAACCGCCAGCTCGCCGTCGCCACAGGCCTCGGCGGGCAGGACGGGCAGGCAACCCCCTTCGGCGTCGGTGTCGAAGCCCACCCCACATTGTGCGGCAGGCACACCAGGCGAGAAACAGCCGCCCTCCGGCAGGGAGACCTCGTCGCTGCCGCAGCCGACTGGAGGGGTCGCGGCGGGCGTGGGATCGGGCTCGGAGCCACAGGCGCACAGCGCGAAGCAAGCCATCAAGGAGCAGCCTCGGATGACATTGCTACTGCCCAACGCGCACATCGTTCAATGGTACACGGCCATGAGGCAGGCAGGTAGCGATCACAGCGTCGCCGCAGGTGCAGCATCGATATCCGAGCACCTGGGGCCAAGCTCGGGCGGCTTGGCGCTACCTACTTTGGTAGCCTATGCCGGCGGCGGACCAAAGCTGAGCTCGAAGAGCCGCCGGATCGCTTTGGCGCCCTCGTCGGTCAAGCGGGTCGTGCCGATGCCTGCAAAGGTGGTGCGCTCGATGACAGGCGATTCTTCGGTACGCCACTCGGTTCCATCCCAACGGTACCACGAGCCCCGCTCCTGATCGAAGACGCAGACGGGCTTGTTCCATAGACGAGCGAGCTCAGCGCCCCAGCCTGTGCCGCCCCGCACGGTGCCATTGTCCTGTAAGGCGCCAATGACGAAGACCTGACCGGCCACCGTGATTTGGTGCCACATCGTCTGCAGAATCCGCTTGATGTCCGGGATCTCGCTGAGCGGGCGGTCTAGACGGTGGGAGGCATAGACGAGGCTGAAGTCCCCCTTCTTTAGCTCATCCTCACCCAGCACGACGACGCCACGGGTCCGTTCGAGACCGGGGTGGCCTTCAAAACTGTAATGGGTCTCACGGACCTGCCATTGCTCGGCACAGCGGCCGAAGGTGGCCTCGGCACCCCGCGCGCCGCCAGAGACCAAGTGGAACCGCCTCGGGTTCTTCGGCTGTCGTGACCGAGGTGGGACGTTCTCGTCGACGACCCGCATGGTCGCCGGATCGAGCTTCAACTGGAGCTCGCTGACGTCTCCGTTGTCGTGGTCTTTCAACAGCTCGAGGTGCACCGTGCCGTCGGCAGGGCGCAACAAGACGATCACGCTGAGAAGATCGAAGAACCGTCGCAGTGGCGTTGGGGTGGAGTCCGGTCCGGTCAAAGGTGTCTCGGCAGCGTATTCCTCCGTCGTGGCCGACAGCCACAGCTCGGCTGAGAGCTTGTCTGCCAGCTTGCCGAGCGCTGCTACCGTCTCGCGGGTGGCCTCCTCGAAGTCGCAGCCATCGATGATCACCAGATCGGGCTCGAATTGCGCGAATTCTCTGGCGAAGGCGAGAGTGCTCTCGATGCGCTCGAGCGAGGCACTGCCGTCTCGTGAAGACGGCGGGCCACCGGCGGTGGCCTCCAGGTGCGAGTAGATGAGCCGGTTGCGCTCGATCTCCAAGCGCACCATCTGGGGCTGGGCCAGCTGGTGAGTAATCGCCAGGTCGTTGAAGATCTCGTCGTAATAGGCCCGCACGTGGTCGACGGCTTGTCCGTTGGATATGTGCAGTACCCGCTTGTCGCGCAACAAGCTGTCCAGAGCGATCTGGACGAGGAGTGCCGTCTTGCCCACTCCAGGACGGGCAACGACCACTCCGACATTGCCGCGGCCAAGACCGCCTTGGAGCGACTCTTCGAACACGCGCATGGGGCTGCGCTCGTTGAATTCCTTGCGGTACATCGGGCCTCCTAGCGCTACTTTTCCTTGGCCTTCTGCGTCTTCCGGTGCTCTTCGACGAGCCGCTCACCTACGGCTGCCGGCACCGGCGCATAGCGGGAAAACTCCATGGTGAATTCCGCCTTTCCCTGAGTGGCGGAGCGCAGCACGGTCGCGAAACCGAACATCTCGCCTAGCGGTACCTCAGATTCGACGCGGGAGAACCCGTCCGCTTCGGTGGTGCCAATGATGATGCCCCGTCGCTTCATCAGCAGACTGACCACGTTGCCCTGGGATTCGGAGGGGCCCTCGACGGCCACTTTCATCATCGGCTCGAGGATCTGGGGGCCCGCCTTGGCATAGACCTCGCGCCAGGCGCCGCGCGCCGCCTCTTTGAAGGCCAAGTCAGACGAGTCGACCGTGTGTGAGGCACCATCGTTGAGGGTGATGGATACGCCGCGAACGAGCGCGCCGATCAGCAAGCCCTTCTCGAGCATCGAGAAGAAGCCCTTATCCACCGCTGGGATGAACTCACGGGGGATGGCACCGCCTACGATCTCGTCGATGAAGCGGTACGCCTGTTCGGGCAAGTCCCGCGACTGCCTGCCCTTCTTCGTCGACAGCTCGGCCGCGGCGCTGAAGGGTTCGATGAATCCTCCAATGCGACCATACTGGCCTGCGCCGCCGGTTTGCTTCTTGTGGGTGTAGTTTAAGGACACCCGCTTTGTGATGCTCTCCCGGTAGGCCACCGTCGGCGGGCTAGTTTCGACGACGGCGCTGTACTCGCGCTTCATCCGCTCCACGTAGACGTCGAGATGAAGCTCACCCATGCCGCTGATGATGACTTCCCCGGTTTCGGGGTTGGAGCCAAAGCGGAAGGTCGGGTCTTCTTTGGCGAAGCGCCTGAGCGCCTTGGACATCTTGGTCTGCGAGCTGGGGTCTTCAGGCGTGACGGTCAAGGAGATCACCGGCGCTGGCACATGCATCGAGGTCATGCTGACCTTGAGCTGGCCGTCGCTGAAGGTGTCGCCCGACCGGCAGTCGACGCCAAACATGGCCACGATATCGCCCGCTCCAGCGCGGTCGATCTCTTCCATTTCTTCGGCGTGCATGCGCGCCAGCCGCCCGACCTTGTGTCGCTTGCCCGTGCGCACGTTGGTGATCTCGACGCCCTTGCGGATAGTGCCCTGGTAGACGCGCAGGTAGGTGAGCTGCCCAAAGCGGCCGTCCTCGAGCTTGAAGGCAAGCATCAGCAACGGGCCCTGAGGGTCGCAGGGGACTGACATCGGCGTGTCACTGTCCGGGTCGCTGGCCTCGTTGTTGATGTCAGGGGGCGCTGGCAGATAGTCAGCGACGGCATCGAGCAGGGGCTGCACCCCGCGATTGGTGAACGCCGATCCCATCAGTACCGGCACGATCTGGCGGTTGATCGTTGCGCTCCGAATGGCATCGACAATGTCCTGGTCGGTGAGCTTGTCCTCGAGGATGGCCTCAGTCAGCTCGTCAGAGAACATCGACAGCCCGTCGAGCATCTCTTCCCGCGCTGTCTCGGCGGCCTCCTGCATCGCCTCGGGAATGGCGCTACGGGTGACCTCGGCCCCGCGGTCGCCTTCGAAGCGCAGTGCTTTCATGGTGACCAGATCGATGACCCCCTCAAAATCGCTCTCCAGGCCCAGGGGCAGCTGCAACAGCACCGGGTTGAGGTGGAGCTTTTCGCGCAGCTGATCGCGCACCTGCAGCGGATTGGCGCCAGCGCGGTCGCATTTGTTTACGAAGGCCAACCGCGGCACGCCGTAGCGCCGCATTTGCCGATCGACGGTGAGGGACTGGGATTGCACGCCAGCCACGGCACAGAGGACCAAGACGGCGCCATCGAGCACCCGCATCGCGCGCTCGACCTCGATGGTGAAGTCAACGTGGCCTGGGGTGTCGATGATGTTGATGTGGTGGCCATCCCACACGCAATGGGTGGCCGCCGACTGGATGGTGATGCCTCGCTCACGCTCCAGGTCCATCGAGTCCATCTTGGCGCCGACGCCATCCTTGCCCCTCACATCGTGGATGGCGTGGATCCGCCTGGTGTAGAAAAGAATGCGCTCGGTGAGCGTCGTCTTTCCCGAATCGATGTGGGCGCTGATCCCGATATTTCGGATCTTGTGTAGATCGCTGATCATGGAGAAGGCTCCGCAGTTGCGGGCCGAGGTGGCCAAGGATAGCGGGCCTATACACAAACAAGTGCCGCCGCGCCAGTGGAGATGTTTGGCCTGTGCTGATGCAACCTCTGGGCGGGCCGCTGTGCGACCGTGCCGCTGGCCGGTAGCGGCCCCCTTGGGACAGGGACGGGGTGTCATCTCGTCTCAGGCGAAATCTCGGTGCTCTCAATCAACTCTGGGCCCCCCGGCGTGGCGCGTAGCAAGGCCGTGCCGGGCGAACTGAGGGAGATAGAGAAGGTCGTGCCGAACAGAGCCGCGCTCGTGCCATCCACCATCAGCAGGTACTCGGGCTCACCCTGATCGTCGAGCTTGTAGAGGCACAGCGAGCCGTCACTGTCGCATAAATAGGCGCCTTGGTGGGTCAGCGGGCCCGCGCCAGTCCGCATCGCCATGACCACCGTGCCGTTGCTGGCCCCGCCGGTGATCTCGCCGGCCGCCGCGCCAGTCACCGAAAGAAGCGTGATACCAGGGTCGCCCATGCCGTCGTCGAGCGGGTAGAGCACCGCCAGGAACTGAGCCGCGGTGCCCTGAGTCGTGGCCTTGATGTAAGGTTCGGGCTGTCCCTGATCGTCGTCTTGGTCGATGAAGTCGGGCTCGATGAGTTGCTCGCTAGATAAGGTTGCTGAGCTCAGCAGTTGCAGCAGCAGCCGTTCACCCCCGGGCTTGGTCCAGGTTGCGCTGCCGGCCCCTTCGTCTTGGGCGAAGCTCCCGCCGCCGGTGGCTCCGTGAAGCAGCCAGTCGTAGTCGTGGGAGCCGGTTGTCGAGGCGAGGGTGTCGGCGATGACGAAGTAGCGGCGGTCCACGAATATGACCCGCCGGGTCAGAACGACACCTTGAGTCACATAGGCTGAGCTCTCGGGGCTGGCGCTGAGATCGGTATGCAGCTCGGCGTAGTCGAGGCTCCCGGTCAGCAGCGATCGGCTGAAGGCTCCGCGCACCTGGAGGTAGGACGGGTCGTTCTGGCCATCGATCAGGATCGTGTTCTTGCGCTGCGCACTGGTGCCGTAATGGTAGTCCTCGATACGGTGGTACCCGGCCTTCTCGATGGCCAACCGTTGTCCGTAGCCAGCGATGTTGAAGGCCCCGCCCTGGTAGGTCTGGAAGGTGCCGCTTTCGCAGGAATAGCCTGGTGGGAAGACGCGCATTCGCATCGCGACCGCCTGGGGATCGGTCAAGTCGCTGGACAATAGAGCATACCCCCGCACCACCTGGCTGTGCTCGGTAGGCGGGGTCGCTACGATTGAAGGGTCAGCTGGCGTAGCGTCGTCCATGAGGACCGGTTGCTCGAGGGCCCACTGGTAGAGCGCCGCGTCGGGGAAGTCTGAGCGCACCAGTGACCCGAGGAACGTGTCCGGCGAGTTGTAGCCCCCCGCATAGTACGCCTGGGGCATCATTACGCCATTGAACGGATAGCGCTGCATGATGCGCATCCGCAGGTAGGCTTCGAAGCGATCGTAATGGTGGCCGTCGAAGTGCTCTCGGTAGATCAAGAAGGGAATGGCGTCCTGATGCATCATCCCCAAGTAGCCATCCCGCGGCTGACCGACATAGGTGCCGTCGGGATCGACCAGATTGTGCAGCGCGCTGTAGCGGAACTGCTCCGGGTCCGTCGGATGCTCAACGTAGCCGGAGTCGTTGATGGTGATCCACGACAAAGCAGCATCGTCGAAAGGGGTCCACAGATGCTCGGCCTGGGTCACCCCATCGGCGCCGCTGGTGCCAAAGTAGTGTGAGTCGTAGCTCGGCATGGCCATGGCGAGCGAGGCGATGAACATCTCGAGCTGCAGGTTGCGGGGCGACCCGGACGCCCGGCTGGTCCGCCAGAATGGCTCGGGGTTGCTGGTGGGGAACTGGAGCATCATGGCGGCTTCCCCCGCCAGGTTGTCGCGGATCTTGAGGTGCTCGATGGGGCTCATGCCTTGGGCGTAGCCCTGCTCGGGGGTGAACAGCCCGGCCAAGAGGTCGTAGGCCAGGGCGGCATTGATGGTCACCCGCCCGTCGCTGTACATGCAGCGCTCCTGACAGGGGCCACCGTTGCGTCCGTCTGGTGACTCGCAACCCAGCGGATCGATGGTGTACATGAACAGCAGCCCATCGACGGCCCGGCGCATCAGGCTCTCGTCCTCCTGCAGCACGCCCAGGCGGGCGTACTCCTTGATCGACGTGCCCAGGCGCTTGGTCTGATAGTAATAACCGCCGTCGTAGAGGTCTTCCCGCAGGATCCGCAGTCCGGTGCGAAAATCGATGGGTGGATCGGGCATGCCAATGTAATGAGGCGGCTCGAGCAACGCCTCGGCGGGCTCGCCCCCGGCCGCCACGATGGCTTGGGCGTCGGCGAGCGCCTGGGGATCGGGATAGAGCATGCGAGGATGGGTCTCGTCAGCTCCCGGCTGTGCCGGCTCGAAGTGGATCTCCCGCTCTTTCTGCGGCCCGTTCTGCCCGAGCCAGTAGCGGAAGGCGTAGGTCTGGTCGGGCTCACCAAAGAGCTGCGAGGCGACCAGCGGCCCGCCATAGGTCTGCACGGTCCCATTGTCGACCTGATAGTGAATCGGCTCGGCCCCGGTGATGTTGGTGAGCTGAAGCTGCACGCCGGCGGTCAGATAGGTGCGTTGCCCGTGGATGTGGGGCACGTAGTGGAGCTTGGCCGGCGTGGTGTAGTACTGCTCCCCCGCTGGGGCATCGAAGGCAATGGCGGGGGTGATCGGATCGACCACCACCATGAGGGTCTTGCCGTCGTTGGTCTGGTCGTCTCGTTCATCCTCGCTGTTTTCGGGATCGACGTCCCAAAAGCTCAGCACGTGCCATTCGTCGCCGTGCTCGTCGACCATGCCGTCGTGGAAATCAGGCCCGGCACCGACCTGCCCTTTGAACTGAGCCATGGTGAAAGGCACCGAGTACTGGCTCTGAATGGCGTCCAGCGGCGGGTCCAGCGGCTGACCATTGGCGGGGGCGGCCTGATAGAGGTTGCCGTCGTAGCCCCGCAGCCCATCACCATCGATCCGGTAGACGATGGTGCCTGGATCGAGGCCTGGCGACCAAGGCGTCGCGGCACCGACCACGTTGCTCTCGTTGTGCCGCAGAATGATCGGGACATCAGCGTGGATGTAGAGGATCAGGTCGTCGTCCACCGCCCGATCGAACCAGACGCGCTCGACGGCGTAGTCGACGCCCTCGACCCCCTGGACCTCCACCGAGATGCCGGTGAAGCCAAGATTGATCGGCTCCCCCCGTGGCTCGGGAGCTGGTGTCGTCCCATCCTCGCAGGAGCAGCCGGCGATCGTGGCGCCGGTGAGCCATGCCACCAATCCGAATACTGTGCGATGATCCATGAGCTGCTCCGTAAGGCGGCATTGTACCAGCTGGTCGGCGCGGGACCTGCTCGGTCATGTCGTGGTATCCGGCGGCGCGATGAGGCATGCTTCCGCGCCCTGGGCGCCGGCCCGCAGGAGGAAGAACATGCGCTATCCACTAGCAGGTAGGAAAACGGTCGAGCGGTTGACCAAGGGAAGTGGGATCCTGGCTGGGGTGGCTGGACTGGCTCGGGCGTTGAGCAAGCGGGCCTTGATTCCGGCGGCCTTGCCCTTGGCCATCGGCTGGGGCCTGCTGGCTCTCGGCCGTACGCTGGGCGATGCCTACGTCGAAATCGAAGACGGCACGCTGCACGTCAAGCTGGGCGCCTTCTTCGACGAGACGATTCCCCTGACGGCCATCGAGCGGGTCGCCGGGTCGAGCTGGAGCCTGCTCGGGGGCTTGGGGGTGCGCTCGAACCTCAAGGACATGGTGGCAGTGAGCACCACGGTCGGGCCAGTGGCGGAGATCACCTTCAAGGAGACCCACTCGCTGGCTGTGCTGCCGAAGATCTGGCGGATTGATGCCAAGCGGTTGATCGTCAGCCCCGAGAACCTGAGCGAGTTCATCGAAGAGCTGCGCGCCGAGCTCGGTCAGGGCGAGGACGACGACTGAGCCGGCCGGCTCACGGATCAGGGGCCATGTACTCCATGGCTCCGCCCCCGTCGGCCCCAGCGCCGCCGCCCCCGGTCGCGCCGCCGCTGCCGCCGGTGGCGCTGCCGCCGCCGCCGTCGCCGCCGGCGCCGGTCGAGCTGCTGCTCGGATAGCCTCCCGGTGCGTCGTAGAGCGCGACGACGCCCCCGTCGTCGTCGTCGCAGGCGACCGTCACCAGTCCAGCGCCGAGGAGCAAGGGGAACAGAGCGGTCCGCGCACCCGTGCGTGCTGCTGATCGTGCCCGTTGGTCTAGGTTGTTGCAGACCTGCTCGATCTTGGCCCGGATTTCCTTCTCCGACATCTCGCCTCCAGGTCCCAGCCTAACATCATCGGCCCAGGAAAAGTCAGACACCCCAGTGGGCAGGCGGACCAGGCGACGAGTGACCGGCGGCTGAGCTGCGGTCTGCGGTTGTGGCGCAAACGCCCGTCCGGCGCGCGCTACCCCGGGGCCACCACATTGCACCCCCAACCAGCGTGGTTACAGTCAAGCCATGACCAGAGGAGCGCTAGCCGATTTGCTCGAGCGAGGCGATCTGGCGGGGTTGCATGAGGTGGCGCAACAGAGCCCAGCCAAGGTCATTCGGTTCCTGGTCGGTCGTCTCTACGGCTCAGCCGAAGGACGCTCTCCTGCTGTCCGCGCTCTCGGACAGGTGGTGGGCGATCAGTCCTTGGTCACTGAGGATCGGGCGGTCGATCAGCTTCGGCGCTTCATGTGGGCGCTCAACGACGAGTCCGGTGCCGTCCCCTATGGTGTGCCCGAGGCCATCGGTGAGGTGCTGGTCCAGCGCCGGTCGCTCCAAGATGCGTTCTTACCACCGCTCTGCTCCATGTTGACCGTCGCCGAGATGGCTCAGACCGGGCGTATCGAGCGAGGCGTGGTCTGGGCGCTAGGGCGGGTGGGTCCGGTCGTGGCGACCTGTTGTCCTGCGGCGGTAGCCGTTATCGAGCAGGCGGCGACCGACCATGCGGACGAGCAAACCCGGCTGACCGCACAAGCGGCCTTGCAGGTCATCAACGCCCGTTGAATCGCCGCAAGTGTCTCATGTCGCCGGTGAGTCAGCGACATGAGACACTTGCCGAGTCTGTCACGGCGGACGATGAGACACTCGGTGGCCTGACATCTCGACCCGTCGGCTCAACCTGTCGTTTTTATTGACGCTCTCAGGGCGGCGAAATGAACGGGGCGTTCTGTCAGCTGTTGGCATTGCAGTTGCTATACGCGCTTGGAGACTCGTACTAGGACACGGCTGACTCAATCGACGGAGAGAATTATGGCAAAGCGTTTTGTGTGTGCGGTGTGTGGCTACGTTCACGAAGGCAACGGCCCGCCGGACAAGTGTCCCCAGTGTGGTGCCCCGAAAGAGAAGTTCAGCGAGCAGGTCGAAGGTGATCGGGCTTGGGCTGACGAGCACGTCATCGGCGTCGCCAAGGGCGTGGACAAGGATGTAGTCGAGGGCCTGAAGGCCAATTTCACTGGCGAGTGCACCGAGGTCGGCATGTACCTGGCGATGAGCCGGCAAGCGGACCGAGAGGGTTATCCAGAGGTCGCCGAGGCCTACAAGCGCATCGCCTTCGAAGAAGCGGATCACGCTTCGAGGTTTGCCGAGATGCTCGGCGAGGTGGTGGACGCGGATACCAAGCTCAACTTGCAGAAGCGGGTCGAGGCTGAGTACGGCGCCTGCAAGGGCAAGAAGGACCTAGCCACTCGGGCCAAGGAGCTCGGTTACGACGCCATCCACGACACGGTCCATGAGATGTGCAAGGACGAGGCGCGGCATGGCAAGGCCTTCGATGGCCTGTTGAAGCGCTACTTCGGCTGAGCTACCGCAGGCTCCGAGCCGCGGCGGCACCTTGCATCTGCGGCTCGGCGACACAAGTTGACACCACCAAGGGGATCGCGGCCGGTCCCCGAACAGGCCCGAACAGCGACGGAACGACCAATGGCGTGGGAGTACAGCGAGAAGACCAAAGAGCTGTTCATGAATGCGGTCCAGGGAAAGCCTGGGACCCATCTGGGCGAGATCGACGATCCTGACGGACTGGGTGAGCACGGATCTATCGCCTGCGGCGACGCTCTGCGCTTCACTTTTCGGGTGGAGAAAGACGCTACCGATCCAACTAAGGACGTCATTGTCGAGGCCCGCTATCTGACCTTTGGGTGCACCTCGGCGATTGCCTCATCCGAGGCTCTCTGTTCCATCATCGAAGCGGGCAAGTTCACGCCCATCGGTGCGCTGAAGATCCAGAATGAGGACATCGTCAACTTCCTCGAAGGCTTGCCGAGGCAGAAGATCCACTGCTCGGTCATGGGCGCCGAGGCTCTCGAAGCTGCGGTCTTCAATTGGGCGCAGAAGCGTCAGGTCGATCTCGAGAAGCTGGGCGTCGAGCTGCCTGCTTTGGACAACCAAGACGGGCGGGTCGTCTGCAAATGCTTCACCGCCACCGAGCCCTACTTGAAGACCAAGATCAAAGAGCTCGAGCTCAAGACCATTCCCGAGATCACCAACGCCATAAAGGCTGGGGGAGCCTGTATGTCCTGTCACCACATCCCTGGGGGGCTTCAGGATCTCTTGAACGAGGTCTGGGATCCCCAGGCCGCCGACCAGCAGGAGTCCCCCGTGCAGGCCATCGACCAAAGCAAGCCTGCAGGGGCAGCCGCCCTCTCTCCCTATCAGTTTGCCAAGAAGGTCGAGCAGATCATCGACGAGTACATCCGGCCGCTCTTGCAGCGCGATGGCGGTGACATCGAGATCGTCGATATCAAGGACCGGCTGGTCTACGCCCAGCTCAAAGGCGCCTGTGCTGGCTGTGCCGGCGCGGCGATGACCCTCTCGAGGGGCGTCGAGCAGCAGCTCAAAGACCTGGTGGACGATCAGATCAAAGTGATCAGCGTCTGAGACGGCATCATGGGCAGCGACAGCATCTACGCCGATAACAACGCCACCACCGCGGTCGCGCCCGAGGTTGTAGAGGCGATTCAGCCTTTCCTGACCGCTGAGTACTTCAACCCGAGCTCGATGTACGAGGCATCTCGCTCGACCTCGGACGCCATCAAGCAGTCTCGCCGCACGGTGGCCAGCTTTCTGAATGCCGGCAGCTCGGCCCAGATCCTGTTCACCTCCTGCGCCACCGAGAGCAACAACACCGCCATCTATGGTGTCGCCAAGGCCAATCCCAAGCGGCGGCACATCATCACCACGGCGGTGGAGCATCCAGCGGTGCTCGAGGTCTGCAAGGATCTACAGCGCTCGGGCTACGAGGTAGACTTCCTGCCCGTCGACTCGCAGGGGCAGCTCGACATGCGAGACTTCGTGCGTGTCCTGCGGCCGGACACGTTGTTGGTGAGCGTCATGCACGCCAACAACGAGACGGGTGTGGTCTTCCCGATTGCCGAGCTCTCCAGGGTGACCAAGAGCACCGACCCGTCCATCGTGTTCCACACCGATGCGACCCAGTCGGCGGGAAAGCTCCCCATCGATCTGAAAGGGGAGTTCCTCCACGTCGACCTGTTGTCCTTTTCGGGGCACAAGATGCACGCGCCCAAGGGCGTCGGCGCGCTCTTCATCCGCCGCGGCACGCCCTGCCGACCGCTGATGATTGGTGGCCACCAGGAAGACGGGCGTCGGGCGGGCACCGAGAACGTCGCTTTTATCGTCGGCCTGGCCCGAGCTTGCGAGCTAGCCGAGCAACACCGGCCTGATGAGCAGCGAGTTCAAGAGCTGAGGGATCGACTGCAAGAACAACTGACCAGCGCGATCCCCTACTTGGAGGTCAACGGCATCGAGGCCGAGCGCTTGCCCAATACTCTCAATGTGGCCTGCCATTACATCGAAGGAGAGGGGATCCTCTATCAGCTGAGCTCGGAAGGCATTTGTGCCTCCAGTGGCTCGGCGTGCACCTCTGGCTCCCTCGAGCCTTCCCACGTGCTCACAGCCATGGACGTGCCCTTCACGGCGCGCCACGGTTCGATTCGCTTCAGCCTGAGCCGCTACACCACCGAGGCCGAAGTCGACCGCATCGCTGAGGTGCTACCCACGGTCGTGAGCAGCTTGCGCAAGCTGTCCCCTTATTGGGATCAAGCAGCCCAGGCGCCGCGCGCCAGCACCGCTGGGCGAGTCTGAGCCAGCCTTTTTCTGGAGGCTGGGCTGGTCCCTTTCTGGAGGCTGCGCTAGCCATTTTGTGGAGGCTGCGCCAGGGGCTCGCCGTGGGAGCTTCGGACCGTGGGCGCTACTCGTCGCCGCTCTGGTCTGAGGCTTCGTCGGCGGCTTCGATCGGCTTGGCTGGCTCGGTCTCCAGCTGTTCGGGCTTCTCGCCCTTGATCCGCAGCGCCAGCCGCTCGACCAGCTCGGGCGCCACGTGCAGCAGCTTGTCGATCACCGTTGCTTCCGGTTCGTCGAGGCAGAGCAGTTGGGCGCCACCGTCAGGGTCCACAGCAATGAAGGCTACTGGCTGGACCTTGACGCCCCCGCCTGCGCCACCAAGGGTCAGCGAGCCGTCGGCCTTGGCTGTCCCGTCTCCGGCACCAGCCGCGTTTGCGCCACCGACACCGAAGCCAATCGACAGCTTGCTGATCGGAATGATCTTCGAGTCGCCCACCTTGAGCGGCTTGCCGACCACGGTCTCGGTCTTGCTGATCGTGTTGATCTCTTCGAGCAGTTTCTTGATCAGATCTTTGACGTCCACCATGTCACTCCCTCTCAGCGGTCCGCAGCTGGCGCGGACGGGCGTGGAACTTCACGCGGGTCACCAGGAACCACAGCAGCCAGCTCACCATCGGTAGTGGGAAGAGGCGCAGCGCGGCGCTCCCCTCAGCTTCGAGCACGTCGCGGTCGAATACCGCCTCGTGGGTCAATTGGACGCCGGCGGGCAGCACTCCTGCCAGTGCGCAGATGATGCCGCTCACCTCGCCGGTACGAGCCGGGTCGCCCAACCCGTAGCGGACGAATCCGCGGGCACGGTCGACGGCCACCAGGTAGCGCCGCTCGAGGGCAAAGAGGCTGAGCTCGAGCCAGTCCACCTCCACCCGGCCGGTCAAGAGACGGGGCTTGGGCTGGTCGGCTCGTTCCGCCTTCGGACGACGCTCTTGGTGACCCAGCTCGCGGTCGATCGCCTGCCAGCCGAAGAGCCACAATGCGAGCCGCGGTTGCGCTCCATCCCAGTCTTGGGCCACCACGGCCCGCAGCGGGCCGATGCGGGCCCAGGCTTGGTAGGCGTGGTCGAGGCCGGTCGCCGTCTGTGCTGCGGCAGCCTCGCCGCCGACTCGCAACGCTGCTCGCAGCGCGCCCCAAGCAATCGCCAGGGTGACGAGCGCTCCCAAGACGAGCAACCATGCCATCGGGTCAGACATGTCGTGGTCTCGGCGCTGGCCTTATTGGTTGGCCTTGCCGTCCTCGTCCCCTTCGGATTGAAGAGGCGGCAGCACCTGGTCGGCCAGCTTGGGAATGAGATCCACCGCCTTGGTGAGCGCCGAAGCGCGCCGGTGGCGCAGCGACTGGAGGTTGGCCCGACCGTCGGGACCCACCACCACGAAGCCAACCGGCGTGATCCCAATGCCCCCGCCAGCGCCGCCTGCGTCTCCGTCGCCGGTCACCGTTCGACGGGCGAGCAGACCACCCTTGCCACCTCCGCCGACTGTGCCGAAGCCGATGGACAAGTCGCAAATGGGAACCACGTAGGTGTCCCCCACGCTCAGCGGTCGGCCGACCACGCTCTCGGTGCGGCTGATCTTGTGAAGCTCTTTCATCAGTGTGGGAATCAGTCCATCGATCTTCATGAGGCGCCTCCTCGCAACGGCCCGAGCGTAGCTCGATTGGTGCCGCTATGCACCCTTCCGCCCAAGGTCGGAGCATCAGGCTCGGCCTCGAGTTTGCGGTGCGCTGCCAGGGAAGAGTGTGTCGCTAGCGGGTGCCTGAAGGCCCCATCCCACCAGACGAAGAGCGCGGGCCGCGGTCCCCCAGAGCATTAGGGTCGTCGAGCCGAACCCGAGCGTCGACGGCCATGCTCGGCTTGCCCGTCGGTTGGGCCACGAAGGGGTTGAGCTCCATTTCGGCGATCTCGGGGAAGTCGCCGATCAGCTGGCTCACTCGCAGCAGTGCTTCCTCGAGTCGCGCCACATCCACCGGCTCTGAGCCCCGGTGGCCAGCGAGCAGCGGCCAGCCCTTGATTTGACGGATCACCCGCTGGGCATCCGCATCGGTGATGGGATGGACCCGGAAGGCGACGTCTCGCATCAGCTCGACGAAGACGCCTCCGAGACCGAACATGATCAGGTGTCCCACATGGGCGTCCTGCACTGCGCCGATGATGGTCTCTCGACCGCCACTGACCATTTTCTGCACCAGGTACTTGATGCTGTCGATCCCCTGCTTGGCCAGGCTTTCCTTGAG
>JAUVCD010000338.1 GCA_030590865.1 Myxococcales bacterium
AATGGGTTTGCGCGAGTCCGCTGTGGCGACTGCCGCTTCGAACGCCTCGTTCCCTTTTCGTGCTGTCTGCAGCGAGTCTGCCGCTATCTATTACGCCCCGCCATCGCCCAGGAGCGCCTCACCCTGCGAGACGACGGCCGAGTGCTCGTCGAGCTGCCGCGCCCCTGGCACGACGGCACGACCGATCTCCTGTTGACTCCGCTTCGCTCCGTCCACCTCCCTGGACTCCGTCCAGCAGGCTGGACTCCGTCCACTCCGGTTCGAGCCGCTCGAGCTCCTCGCCCGTCTAGCCTCCTTCGTCCCCCGCCCGCGAACCAACCTCCTCATCTACCACGGGGTTTTGGCTCCCAATGCCAAGTGGCGCCCCGAAGTGGTGACCTTCGGCCGCCAACCCCAGGCCACGGGCAGCCAGACCCGGCCCACGCCTGCGCCCGCGTCAGCGCCCGCGTCACCCCAGCACCCGCCGGCAACGCCGCCTCATCCAAAGGAAGTTGGCGGCAAACTAGCCCGTCGAGCCAGCTCCCAACCGGACATTTCTACTTTGGAGAAAAGCGGACATTTCTACTTTGGGTTGACACCGCCGGACGCGACATAGGGCGTTTATACGGCCTATATTCCGGATCCGGGGCCTGATCGGATGGTTCGAGGCCCCCACATCCTCGGCGCGCAGAGCCCGGCATGGTCGTCCCAGGCCGGTTCTGCCGGGCTCACGAGCAACGGGTGCACCTGGGCCCGCTCGTTCGTCTGTCGAGGTGGATCGGAGATCAAGACTGCCAACGCCGCATCCCGCCACCGGTAGCGATGATGCAGTCCGCCAACCCGCGGCAGCGCAGTCAGCCTTGCCCCGGCCGACGCACGCCGTTGGATCTCCCGTGGCGTCGGCGTTTGTTTTCCGAGACCGCAGTGCGTGCGGTCATCGTGGTGGTACGCGACATACTCACGCAGCAGGCGGCGTAGGTGCGCCTCGTTGAGGAGCACCACGTGGTCGAGGAGATCTTGGCGGCAACTGCCCACCCACCGTTCGGCCGTACCGTTCTGCCATGGCGAGCGGTAGGCGGTGCGCGCTGGGCTGACACCGATCGCCTCGATCGCCCGCACGACTATGAGGCGGCCCCGACCTACAGCAAACGATCGGGCTCGGGACGGGCTCGGGGTCGCGCGCGGGTTCGAGCGCGTGGCGGAAGGGGAAGCGACAACAATCCTGTCAGCGGAGGCCTTGTTCAGCGCTGCGCGGCTCCACCGCGCTTACGTCGGGATTAGCGCGACAGGTCAGCGGGCCGTCTCAGTGCGCCGCAGGACCAGGTAGCGCAACGAACCCTGGCTCTCGGCGATGGGGGTGAAGTCCCGAGCCATCGCTGGCATCTGGGCCACGTCCAGCTCGACGACACGGGCAAACCAGCTGTGGGTCCAGGGGTCGGCCCGCGGCTTTCCCTTGGACAACAAGAGCACCAAGGTGTCGACCTTCCGCGCCATCAGCAGCGTGTGGGGCACTCGTTTGGACGTATGGCCCCCAGGCAGAACCGCCACCGCTGGATCGGTCACCCCGGCCAGGTCCAAGACCTCGGCGTCGCACGCCGCGCCGACCCAGCCGACGTCGAGGGTTGCCACCACCCGGCTCTGTGACAGCGGGCCGCGGAGCTGCTGGATGACGGCCATCCGCTTCTCACCCACCGCTGCGGCGACCGGGCCTACCTTGACGAATACGAAGATCAGCCCTGCCAGTGCCACGGCCAAACGCGGAAGACCCACCGCCGGATGGGCCCGGCCCACGATGGCGCAGGCCGCCAGTACCACCGCGGGCAGCACCGGCGCGGCCAGGCGGGACAGCGGCATCCAGTCGCCACCGGCGATCGCGATGGCCACAAAATGGATCCCCGTCGCCAGCTGCAGGCCCCGCACCCAAGGCGGCAGCTTCCGCCAGGCGATTAGCGCAATAGGTCCGGTGAGCAGCAGGCACGCCAAGGCATAGCGGCTCCCGAGCGCCGCATCGGCCGGCTTGGCCAGTAAGGCCAGCGGCGTGACCCGGCCGAAAGCCACCAGCCGGGCAAGGCTGACGGTCAGAACCGGAGCCAGCACGAGCAAAAGCCCGGTCCAACGGGCGGCGCTGCGGCGCTCCGGTGGCCGCAGGTGCACCGGTGGCGCCAAGGCCAGGACGAAGGCCCAGGGCACCATCTCTGGCCGCAGCGCCGCGGCCAGGCCGGCAACGATGGCGGTGACCCGCTCATAGCCGATCACCCGAGCACTCACCGCCACCGCCGACAGGCCCAGCACCAAGCCAGTCTCCATCCCGGCCACACTCCAGGCCCCCAGGGGGGCCGAGCAGAACACCAGGGCCAAGCCGGTCCATTTGCGGCGCCCCCCGTCCATGCGGTGGACCGCAACGCCCATGGACGCTGCCCCGAGCAGCCAGGCGATCAGACCGATGAGCTTGGCAGCCCGAAAGGCAGAGAGCGCACCGCCGGCAGCAAAAGGCGCGAGCAGAAAGGCCCAGCCCAGGGGGGTCACCCCATCACTAGGCGGCCTACCCGCGTTAAACCGATAGCCCTGGCCGGCCGCCAGGTGCCAAGCGTAGCGAGCGCTGATGAGCGCGTCGTCCACCATGAACGACCACAGATAGAGCGCTGCTGGCAACGCCACGGCGATGCCGACCAACGCCACGACGACGGCCCGCTTGTCGATTCGCAACGAGCGCCACCATCGCCGAGCTAGCCGTTGCGATCCAGCCTTTAGCGTCAAGCGTCGCTGAGCTTCTGCAGCTTGGTCAGCACCACCTGGGCTTCGTCCTGCTCCAGAATGACGGGCCGAAAGTCGTTCTGCGTTTTGTCGGTCGAGATGCGCACCGGGATGATGTGCTGTGTCACGCTCTCGATCTTGCCCTCAGCGATGTGAAATCGCTCCTGGTAGATGATCGAATCCATGTCTTGGGGCTGGCTATTGGCGCCAAAGACGAAGTTGCCCAGCGAGTAAACGATGTGACGGCCCTGGTAGGTCTCGATCCCCTGCAGCACGTGGGGGTGATGACCGAGCACCAAGGCAGCGCCGGCATCGATGGCAGCCCTTCCGAGGGCCCGCTGGTCGGGGTGGGTTGCGTAGAAGCCCTCCACGCCCCAGTGGAACGAGACGATCACGATGGTGGCCGTCTCGCGCTCCCGCGCGACGTCGGCGACAACCCGTTTGCGGGTGCCTGCCGGGCCGCCGAGGTACCCCAGGTTGACCACCTCGACACCCTTGATCTGCCGGCGGTCCACGGTGCCGCGCCCGAAATAGGCCACCTCGGCAGCGGTCAGCGCCTGCTTGGTGTCCTCGTGACCTTGAACGCCGTAGTCATGGCTGTGGTTGTTATCCAGGTTGACCAAATCAACGCCCCCGAGCCTCAACATCTGGGCGTATTCGGGCTTGCCCCGGATTGAGAACACCGGGTTCTGCCATGCCTTGTGATGGGTCAGCGTGCCCTCCAAGTTGGCGATGGTCAGATCATCGGCACCGAGCGTCTCGGCGACGGCGGAGAAGGGATAGCTCAGCGGATCATCCACCGCGGCGAGTTGGGCGGCGAAGGAGCCTGGCGCACCAGCGCCGTAGTGCAAGTCACCGATGGCGCAGTCCCCTAGCGCACTAATCGTGATGCTTGATCGGTCAACCTGCGGCGGCTCGGCAACCGATGGCAGCGTGGCAGACGATAGGGTCGCGCCCACCGCCTCAGGAACCCGGCTGCTGCATGCCTCGCCGAGCTTCAAGGCTGCCTCGGGCGTAGGGCTCGCGCAGCCGCTGGCGAGCCAACCCACGAGCACCAGGCCCATCGTCACCTGGCGGCCTAGCCTGCTCGGCTCCCTGATCGCCATGGTGCCTTTCAGTTCCCGTTGATGATGATCGCAGTGGACCGGCCGTTGCCGCCCCCTGGTCGAACCGCCCCCCAGCCCTCGGGCAGCGGCGGGTCGGTCAGGGCAAACAACCGGTGGCCATCGTAGGGCGACAGGTTCAAGCACTCGGCGCTCTTTCGGTTGCTGAAATCCTCGTGCCAGTAGGCCACGTGCATCGCCAAGGGAGCACGGACATACTGGATGTGAGGCACGTCGCTGAACCAGAGCACTTTGGGCTCACCCTCTTCGTTCGACATGGTGGCGACTCGCTCCTTCCACTCGAACCGGAAGTAGCCTGTCTGGGTGGTCGCATATTTGGTGTGGTCGAGCCCAGGAACCGAAGGCCCCCCTTTGCCAGGCGAAAAGAGCGTGGCGAAGATGGGGGTCAGCCCGTCGTAAACGGTCAACGTGCCTGGGTTGATCCGTGCGTCGACCCACCGCTCGTCGGCTTTGATCGCCTGAGGAAGCTTGTCCCGGCCTCTGGTGAAGGTCACGTCCTTGCCGCGCACGAAGAGGCCTGGCCGGTTGCGTAGCTCCCAGTAGGGGTCAGCGCGCAAGCCGCTGCGCTGTTTGGCGATCATTTGCCACTGCTTTCCGGCGATGGTCTCGCCGCTCTCGAGCCACTCACCGGCTGGGCCTCGGTGATACAGCGGACGGGGCTCGAGCCTTCGGTTCCAGGCCAGCGGCAGGGAAACTTGGTCGCCAAGCTCTACCCCTCGAAACGTCGACCGGCGCATGAACTGCACTCGATCCGCAGGCACGATGGTGAGATCGGCGGTCACCAGCCACACCCGGCCATGCATCTCGAAGGCCTTGGCATAGGCGAGCATCGAGCCATTCGGGATGATCTTCCACACTAGACGATGAACGTTGCGCGGCCCTCCACCAACGCGACGTTTGCCGCCCTCGAAAAACCACGGCACCGGGTCGGTCGCCACGATCTTCTGGTCCTTCTCGATGAGCTCCTCGTGGCCCTTGGCCCACTCACCGAGCTCGGCATAGGTGCCCGGCGGACCCAAGCGCTGCTCGGCGTTCTGCCACTCGGCCGGTGTCGGCACTCGGCTGTACATCGGCGCCCCTCGGGAATGAGCGTAGTGATAGGGAAACAGCGCGCCCGGCTGCGGCGCCACCTCGCGCAGAGCCCGGTAGTAGGGGTCGTCGAGATCGATGGTCGTTCGCCGTCCGAGGCAAACGTAGCCTCGCGGCTCGACCGCCAACCAACCGCGGCCACAGCCCTCACCACGAATTGGATCAGGTGCTGCAAGCCGCACCGAAGTCCCCATTCTGAGGTTGCCAAGCGCCAGGCCTTTGCTTCGTGGCTTGGGCATGATCCACACGTGGGGTCCGATCGCCCCTACCCGCGGTCCGGTTTCCTTTTCCGGCTCGGCCGTGGCGCTTGTGCCGGTGGCGACAGCGCCAGCTTCGGGGGCATCGGTCGCAGCGTCTCGATCACTGGGTTGAGCAGCCGAGCCCCGGTCCGTACGGTCCTTCGCAGGGTGGCTCGGTCGGGTCACTGGGCTCTGCGCTCGGGCCCCCTGGCTGGCTGACGCCGCCTCCAAATGCTGAGGCGCTGGACCGCAGGACCAGCTCGACCACGCCAAGGCCAAAGGCAGCCAAACCGACAATGAGTTGCAGACGCGCATGGACCACAAGAGTGCCGCGCCGCCGCCCTCGAGGCCAACTTCGAGCCACTCTACACAGGCCGGAAAACACACCGGAATTCGACCCTGCCGTGAGGCCGCCTACCGACTTCCGAAGCAATTGTCCAATCTGTGGCAAAGGGGACCGAAAACTTAGCTAGCCACCCTGCGCCCTCTAGCATCGACCTTTCGATGCCGATCCTTCGAATCGTAGATTCTGCACCCACCGAACCGGTCGCACGCGCCAACTCTGTCGTAGAGCACTTGGCGCCGATGCTCGGCGATGTGACGCCGTTCCAACAGCTCGATCGGTCGGGCACCTCGGCCTTGCTCCGCGACCTGGGCTTCGCATTCATTGCCATCGCAACCGACCGCCGAGAGCGGGTGGTGGTGCCCACTGAGGCTTCGTCCGGACCAGACCCCAGCGCAATGGTCGGTGCCCACAGCGGCGCCATGTGGGAGGTTGGCCTGGAACGAGTGGCTGGCGAGCTGCAAGCCATCGTCTTTCGGCAGGGCGCACGCCCCCAGATCGCCGAGGTCCCCGCCCCGGTGTCGATGACCCAGGCCAGGCAAGCCCTGCTCGACGGCATCGACGATATGGGGGTCAGCCGGGCCGACCAAGGGGTCCGCTCCGACTTGACGAATGAGGAGCCATGGGCTCGCGGTTTGAGCCTGGTGCGCGAGCAACTGCTCGACGTGTCACCTCTCGCCCCAACCGGCGCTGCCGGTGCCAGCTGGCCTGAGGTGGACGTGCACAGCACTCGGCGCGCGCGCTTGAGCCTGAGCGCCACACTTCGGATTCGCAACCTGAGCCTGGCCACCGTAGCTGACGTGTCTCGTGCTGATCTTCACGCCCTGTTGTTTCGTGGGCGGCTGGTGCTCCAGGTAGGCCAGAGCGAGCAGGTCATGCCCCAAGCCTACGTGTTCCTGGTCGCCGAACGGCTATTGGCCCTGACACGGCAGCTGCTAGATGCCCGGGGCGCCCAGCGTCGCGCGCTCTGTCGCCTGAGCGCCGCTGGGGAGAGCTGGACCGTGCAGCTGAGTGAAGACGGAAACGTGACGCTGCGGGTCGGCATGGCAGGACAGGCCTTGGCCTGGCGGCTTCCGGCGGTACCCTGGGAGGACTTCGCACAAGGGGTGGTCAGTTTCGGAAAGCGGCTGGCCAAACAGATCTCCAGCGCCGATCGAAGCCAGAGCCAGAACCTTCGCTTCTGCGCGTTCCGGGATGGTCTGCGCGAGGCCGGTGGCCGAGTGCGTGGTGAAGCGGTCGCTGCCTCGAAGCTCAACGGTGCACCGGAGAGCTATCGGGCCTTCGCCGAGAGCGACAGCCGACCGCCTCCTTCGGTGGCCGCAGGACCTCGTTCGCTGGGCAAGCTGCGGTTCAGTGAGAGCTGGCGAGCCGATGTGCCAGGCATCGACCTCCGATCCATGCACCTCTACGGCGATCGCCTGCTGGTCGGCTCGAGTCGTGAGCTCGCCTGCATCGAGCGCACGACCGGGATGCTCATGTGGCGCCGGCGTACCCACCGAGCGGTGAGCGTGCTCAGCTCGATAGGCCTCCTACGTCTCGGCGCCGATGGCCGGCTGGTGCTCCACCACCTGGATGACGGAGAGCCGCTCTACGAGCTGAAGCTGCGCCCCTGCGTCGGTGCATCCACGTCCGGTTCAGTGGTGAATGCTCCAGGCCTGCCTCACATGCTGCTCGCCGGAGAAGGGGCTCGTCACCTGGTGGCCGTCGATCTGGACTCGAGCGAGATTCGCTGGCGCCGACCGGTGCCGCGCCGTGGGGTCCTTCGCCTCCGTCGAGCCGGCAAGCTGATGATTGCCTCCGGCGGCGAGTCGAAGCTCACCGCTCTGGATCTGCTGAGCGGTGAGGAAGTCTGGCGGCACTGCGGACGGCACCGTTACGGCGCCGCGGTGGCCGTCGAGCAAGATGAGCTCTTCGCATTGAGCACCGAGGTACCGGGCACCACCAGCGCCGCCACCATCGAGCACATTGACCCATGGACCGGCGCCTTGCGCTGGCGCCGCTCCCTACCCCGTCCAATCTTGCCCCTCGGGATGCCACTGTTGTCGAGCTACGCCGTGGCGCTGGTCACCCGCGACAGCGGCGATCGACTGGGCTTGATGGTCTTTGATCGAGCGACCGGCGAGCTTCGCTTCGATGCTCCAGCGGGGCTGTGCCGCGGCCGGGCCTCGTGCCTGATCGTAGACGACAAACTGATTGCGAACAGCGATCACGGCGAGCTCGTCGCCATGGGGCTCGCCGACGGAGCAACCCACTATCGCCACGTCTTCGCCGGCATGGGGTCCCAGTCCAATCCGGCCGACCGCCCTCACAGCGTTCAACCGGTGCTGCGTTCTGGTGCCCTGTTTCTGCCCCAAAACGAGGTCTTCGTCGTCCGTCCTAGCGATGGGGCCTTGCTCGGTCACATCCCTGCAGATTTGGTGCCCGATGCGCTCCGGGTAGACGAACGTTGTGGCGTCTACATCGGCGAAGCGAGTGGATATTTGGCGGCTTATCACGCGCTACCCACGTTGACGCTCGTCCGACAGATTTGAGCGCCCGCCGCCCCCGGTCACCATGTCGTGACAAACAGGCCCGCCGAGTTGACTCGGCTGTCGGGCATGCCCACACTCCCTGGCTCGTACTGCCGCCTGGGGGTGGGACCGCGCCACCATGTCGCCTGACTCATTGATATCGATTGGCCACTGGAGTCCCGACCGGACGCCTCCTCGATTCTCCCCCGCCGAGCTCACCGAGGCCATCGGCCAGTTCCGGCGACCTGTGCACGTCATTAGAAATGGCGCCCAGGGACCGCTCGGTCTTGGCATGGCGGGCACCGCATCGCTCGGCGCCAAGAGCGGCGCGAGCGACGGCAACGGAGCATCGTCCTATCCCCTGCTGGCCACCCTACCCGCCCTTTATCCCGAGTGGCTCGGCGACCGGTCCTTTCTCGAGGCCCACGGCGTGCGATTTGCCTACGTGGCCGGGGCGATGGCGAATGGCATCGCAACCACCGAGCTGGTGATTGCCATGGCGCGAGCGCAAATGCTCGGCTTCTTTGGGTCCGGCGGTCTCGAACTCGACCAGGTGGCGCGGGCCATCGACGAGATCCAAGCGGCCCTGGGAGACTCGATCCCGAATTGGGGTGCCAATCTGATCCACTCGCCCAATGAGCCGGAGCTGGAGGAGCAGATCGTCGATCTCTATCTTCGCCGCACCGTGCGACGAGTATCGGCTGCCGCCTACATGCGCCTCACGCCACCGTTAGTGCGGTTTGCCTGCACTGGATTGACCGAGACCCCGCAGGGCACCATTGCTCGGCGCAATCACGTCTTCGCCAAATTGTCGCGGCCCGAGGTCGCCCGTCACTTCCTCTCCCCTGCCCCCCGGCCGATCCTCGACTCGCTAGTAGCCCGAGGCATGTTGACTGAAACCGAGGCGCGGCTCGCGAGCCGCCTGCCCCTGGCCGAAGACATCACCGTCGAAGCAGACTCAGGGGGTCACACCGACAATCGTCCGCTGGCTGTCCTGCTCCCCATGATCATGGCGCAGCGTGACCAGGCGGTGGCAGACCATGGCTACCCACGACCGATCAGGGTCGGCGCAGCAGGCGGACTCGGCACGCCTGCCGCTATCGCGGCGGCCTTCTCCCTCGGAGCTGCCTACGTGCTCACCGGCTCGGTCAACCAAGCCGCTCAGGAGGCGGGTCTGGCCGAAGCGGGCAAGCAGTTGCTGACCCAGGCAGGCATCGCTGACGTAGCCATGGCGCCGTCGCCGGACATGTTCGAGTTAGGCGTGAAGGTCCAGGTGCTCAAGCGCGGTACCCTCTTCGCCGCTCGGGCCAACCAGCTGTTCGATTTGTATCGGTCCTACGACAGCATCGACGCCCTTCCGGCTGCCATCCGGACGCGTCTCGAGCAAGAGATTTTCAAGGGGTCGCTCGACCAAGTATGGCACGACACTCGAGCCTATTTCGGCAAGCGAGCTCCGGCGGAGATCGAACGAGCGCAGAAGGACCCCAAGCACCGAATGGCCCTAGTGTTTCGCTGGTATGTCGGCAAAGCCAGCCGCTGGGCCATCGCTGGCGAGAAAGGACGACGGTCGGACTACCAGATCTGGTGTGGTCCCGCGATGGGGGCATTTAATGCTTGGGCCAAGGGCTCGTTCCTCGAGGAGCAGATCAACCGAACGGTGGTTCAGATTGCTCGCAACCTGCTCGAAGGTGCGGCGGTCATCACTCGTGCCCACCAACTCCGCAGCTATGGTCTCTCGCTGCCTGAAACGGTGTTCAACTTTCGGCCTAGACCGCTGCGCTAACTGCGTGTAACTCAAGCGGCTTCCCGTTGAACATCAGGTACCCGATGTCCGTGAACTCATCCTCCCAGGTCCCTCTCGCCATCGTCGGTGTGGGCGCTCTCTATCCCGGATCCGACAGTGTCAGTGGTTTCTGGCAAGACATCCTGGCGGGTAGCGATCTGATTGGAGACGTGCCGCCTCACTACTGGCTGACCGAAGACTATTACGACCCGGATCCGCTC
>JAUVCD010001100.1 GCA_030590865.1 Myxococcales bacterium
ATCAAGCTGCTTGTCGACCCGTCAGAGCTGCCGCAGCTCGATTAATGCGCCAACTGATCGATTCCCCTGTGCCGAGGTACTAGTTGGCCAACAGGAAGCGCTAGCGAAGGGCTCGCGCGCCCTTCGCCCCGCCAGGGGCGCGCGAGACCGCAGCGCCTTTCGGGCCAAGAACGAGCTCACCAGGGGTCGAACGCCAGATCCGGAGTGTCGCCGCGGGTGAGGCTGCCATTGGCCTCGCGCACGATGGCCTTGCACACCTCGAGAGTGGTGCTCTTGAGGTAAGAGCCGCGCTCTGCCGGCGACGGAAAGTCGAGACAAATGGAACCGTCTTCATCGACCATGAACTGGACCATCACGTCTTTGCTGTCCCGCAGCCCAACAAAGCTCCCAGGCGATGTCAGCACCGCGTCCATGAGAGTCAAGATGTCCGCCACGCTCTTGGTGATGGCACCATCGGCGGCGATCATCTCGTCGCGCTCGAAATCACAATAATAGACGCGGTACTCCACTGGGCTGGTCACCTGGGCTGCTCACTTGATCGGCCGGTCCAAGAGACCGTGGTCGCGGCCTCGCAGGCAGACTGGGCACAGCAGTGAAGTCGTTTGGACACCGCTGTCAAGCACGAACGGGGCGGTACTCAGAATTTCGGGGCTCTCGCGGCAGCGAGGCGTGCAGCTGACCTGGCTGAGGGCATGTTATGGTCCGTCGAGACTTCACTGCTACTCCTGAGACGACCCCCGAGATGGCAGCACTCAAGCGCTTCGGCCCGATCTGGCTCATCCCAGGCGACAACCGGGGCAAGTACCCTTTCTGCAACTCGGTCTACGTCGAGGGAGCGCGAGTATTGATCGATCCCGGCTCAGACCGCAGCGCACTGACCCAGCTGCGGGACGACCAGGGTGTGGACCAGGTCTGGCTCACTCATTGGCACGAAGATCACTTCACTCACCTCGACTTGTTCGATGACCTGCCATTGTGGATCGCTAAGCCGGACGCAGCGCCTTTGGCAGACGTCGAGGCATTCTTGGATGCCTACGATCTCGGGGATGACGCATTGAAGCAGCTGTTCCGCGTCATCTTGACCGAGACCTTCCATTTCCGTCCTCGCCAGCCGGCCCGTACCTTTGACGGAGATGAGACGATAGTGCTGCCCACCAAGCCGGCCACCACGACGGTTCGGGTGATCGAAACGCCGGGGCACACGCCGGGGCACTGCGCGTTCTTCTTCGAAGAGCACGGCGTGCTGTTCACCGGAGACTACGATCTGACGCCTTTCGGGCCTTGGTATGGCGACCCGGGCTCGTCCATCGAGCAGACGCGCCGCTCGGTTCGCAAGCTACAGGCGCTAGACGCACCGATTTGTCTCACCGCCCACGAAGACGGAGTGTTCGAGCAACCGGCAGCCGAAATCTGGGACCGCTACCTCCAGGTGATCGACGAGCGACAACGGCGCTACCTCGCCTATCTCTCTGAGCCTCGCACGATGGCCGACATCGTCGGTCAGTGGATTGTCTATCGCAAAGCGCGGGAGCCGCTGGCTTTCTTCGAGTTCGGCGAGCGGGCGACGGCCCAGAAGCACTTGGCGGCCTTGACGGCCAGCGGCCAGGTTCAGCACCACCCAGGTGGAGAGGAGCCCCGCTGGGTCCGTTGTTAGCGCTGGTAGCCTCCCAGGCTGATCCCCTGAGAGG
>JAUVCD010000217.1 GCA_030590865.1 Myxococcales bacterium
CCTTCTTGGCGGTCGCCTTCTTGGTGGTCGCCTTCTTGGCGGTCGCCTTCTTGGTGGTCGCTTTCTTGGCGGTAGCCTTCTTGGTGGTCGCCTTCTTGGCGGGCCTCCCGGTGGCGCTCGTCGACCGCTTCTTTCTGGTTCTTGCTCCAGTCGCCGACGGCTCGGCAGCGGCCTTCACCTGCTCATCGGTGGGCGCCGGCGCAGTCCGCTCGGGATCGTCGCCGCCCATCACAGGCGCCTCACCGTGTCCCTGCGCCTCGCCAATCGTCTTGGGTGGCGGGTTTGATCGTCTGTCGCGCGTCACGCCCAGTGCGTCTCCAGCCCGATCAGAGGGTAGCGCTCGGTACCGGTTGAGCACCACTTTTCGCGCTTTGCTGACGCTTCCGCTGGGCGTCGCCGTGGCGGTGGCGGCGCGGACGGATACTGGGCCGCCAGATACTGGGCCGCCAGAGTGATCCGGCGTTGCACCCTCGGCGAACAATTCCAGATGCGGCGGATCGGCTCCCCGCGGTGCGCAGGGCGGGTGACCGAGAAATAGTATATACTTACAAAGCGCTGGAGTGTGCCCTAGCTCTGGGCATGCTTTCTTGCCCCTGGGAGACCAGGTGGCTCTCGGTCTGGGAGGACTCGATGAACAGGAACATCACGATCTCTGCCGCTGCCGCTCTTCTGATCATCGGGTCAGCCTTCCTCTACGCCTGCAGCACCGACCCCTCGAACAATGACGGCGATGGCGGTTCGGCCAGCGGGACGAGCTCTGGCGTGGGCGCGGATGGCGGCGGCGGTGGCAGCTCCACCAGCAGTGGCATCGGCGGGCTCGGCTTCGATGCCGGCGACCCTGATGCAAGCTCCGGCGGATCCTGTGCCGCGGTGGTCGTCGAGGCCGAGTCGATCATCTTGCCGGCCGACATCATCTACGTGATCGACAACTCGTGCTCCATGGGCGAGGAGATCAACTCGGTCGAGCAGAACATCAACGTCAACTTCGCTCAGATCATGCAGAACAGCGGCATCGACTACCGGGTGTTGATGCTCACCGGCCACGGTACGGCGACGCTGGACGTCTGTATCGGCCCACCGCTCGGTACCGGCAATTGCAGCGGGGCGCCGGACATCGTGCCGAACCAATTCTACCACTACAGTCGGTCGGTCTACAGCCACGACTCGCTCTGCGTGGCCCTCGACACCCTCGACGGCACCACGCCCGACGAGTTTGGCCTGGCCCCCCAGGGTTGGATCAGCTGGCTGCGCACCGAGGCCGTCAAGGTCTTCGTCGAGATCACCGACGACGGGATCGTGTGCAGCTGGAACGGTACCAGTTTCAACGACGCCGACCAGATCCCCCAAGGTCAGACGGTCGCCATCGACTTCGATCAGCTGCTGATGCAGCAATCGCCAGTCCAGTTCGGGACCGCCTCGGACCGCAACTACCTTTGGTACAGCATCGTTGGCCTGGCGCCGAAGAGCAATCCGCTGGAGCCCTACCTGCCCAACGAGCCAGCGGTCAGCGGCAGCTGCTCGACCGCTCCCGCGCCGGGCACCGGGTACCAGTGGTTGAGCAAGGGCACCAACGTCCTACGCTTCCCGGTGTGCAGCTATCAGAGCTACGACTCGGTCTTCCAGGACATCGCGGCGGGGGTTGTCCAGGGCACTCAGGTGCCCTGCGAGATCGTCATCCCCGACGAGCCGCCGGGTGACGAATACGACCTCAGCAAGGCCACGGTGCTCTACACCCCCGGGGGCACCACGGTGCCCGAGGAGTTCACCCAGGTCACGAGCCTGGCGGCCTGTGGCACCGACGACGACAAGTTCTACATCGAGGACAATCTCATCAAGCTCTGTCCGATGGCCTGCGCTCGGGTCGAGGCGGACAACGATGCGGTGCTGGATGTCAAGATCCCCTGCACGATCATCGATTGATCTGAAGGCGGTGCGATGGTGTCTGAGAGGGACTGAGCGACGCGAAGGCTCGACCGTTCAGTCCCT
The DNA here is from genome assembly GCA_030590865.1 of Myxococcales bacterium. GTDB lineage: Bacteria > Myxococcota_A > Polyangia > Polyangiales > Polyangiaceae > JAPYTK01. The sequence goes on from JAUVCD010000217.1 coordinate 1,987, forward strand.
CGGGGGGGCAGGGCAGAGATTCTTGGGGGCTTCGAGAACAGGGCGGACTTAAGAGAACGACGGAGGCAGCGCCATGGCAGGCAAGACGTCTTATTGGGCGGCAGCATCAACCCTCGTGATCACAGGAGGGTTGCTCTACGCGTGCAGCAACACCGCCGACGATGATGAGACCGGGGGCGGCGCGGGCGGCGTGTCGAGCACCGGCTCGACCTCCGGCACCGCTGGCGACGGCGGCAGCAGCAGCACCTCAGGTGTGGGCGGCATGAACTTCGACGCCGGAGAACAAGACTCGGGTGACGGCGGGGCCTGCGCCGACGTGGTGGTGGAGGGCAACCCAACCACCAAGCCTGCCGACATCATCTACGTGATCGACAACTCGTGCTCCATGGGCGAGGAGATCAACTCGGTCGAGCAGAACATCAACGTCAACTTCGCCCAAATCATGGGCACCAGCCAGGTCGACTACCGGATCATCATGGTCACCGATCACGGCAGCGCGACTCTCGATGTCTGCATCGGTCCGCCGCTCGGTACCGGCAACTGCGGTGGCCCACCAGGTGAGGTGGCCAACAGCTTCTACCACTACGACGTCAACGTTCAGAGCCACGACTCGCTGTGCATCATTCCGGACACGCTCTATGGCACCAACGGTGGTGGCGAGGCGGATGAGCACGCCATGTACCCGAACGGCTGGGTCGACTTCATGCGGACCGAGGCCGTCAAGGTCTTCGTCGAGATCACCGATGACGGTATCTCTTGCACCTGGGGCGGCACCAACTTCAACGACTCAGACCAGATCGCGGCAGGGCAGACCGTGGCGGTGAACTGGGACCAGCTGATCCTCGGCGAGTCGCCGGTGCAGTTCGGCACCCAGGCCAACCGGAACTACATGTTCTACTCCATCGTCGGTATGCCGCCGAAGACCAACCCCCTGGAGCCCTACACCGAGTTCGAGCCGGTCGTGACCGGCACCTGCCAGGGTGGTGTCGGGCCCGGCACGGGCTACCAGTGGCTGAGCAAGGGCACTCACGGGCTGCGCTTCCCGGTGTGCAGCTATCAAAGCTACGACGCCGTGTTCCAAGACATCGCGGCAGGCGTCATCGTCGGCACCCAGGTGCCTTGCGAGATCGAGATCCCCGAGCCACCACAAGGCGAGACGTACAACTACGAGATGGTGACCTTGCTGTGGACGCCAGGTGGCGGCTCGACCGAGGAGTTCGAGCAAGTGACGAGCTTGGCGGCTTGCGGCACCGACGACGACAAGTTCTACATTGAGGACAATCTCATCAAGCTGTGCCCGGCGGCCTGCGACAAGATCGAGGCCGACATGGACGGCACGCTCCAGGTGAAGATCCCCTGCGACGCCATCAGGACATGATCTGACCAGGTCGCCTCTGCGCGGCCGTCGGATCGCCAAGTGCGTCACCGTGCCCGAAAAAGGGGTGGAGGTGGCCTCTGTCCGCACCGCCATCGCGACGGGTGAACATGATTATCTCTTGTGGAGACTTAGCGATTCTGTAGGCTTGAAAGAGGCGAACCCCGACACTCAGGTAGGCGGAGTGATGAAGAAACAGAGCACTTATTACATTACTTTGATATCCGCGCTGATGATGGCTGGTGGGCTGTCCTACGCGTGCAGCACGTCCAATGACACGGACGAGACTGGCGATGGCGGCGGTGGCTCCAGCTCCACAGGCACCAGCAACGGCACTGCTGGCGATGGCGGCAGCAGCAGCACCTCAGGTGTCGGTGGCATGAACTTCGATGCCGGCAACCAAGACTCGGGTGCTGGCGGGGCCTGCGCCGACGTGGTGGTGGAAGGCAACCCGACGACCAAGCCGAGCGACATCATCTTCGTCATCGACAATTCGTGCTCGATGAACGAGGAGATCAACTCAGTCGAGCAGAACATCAACGTCAACTTCGCTCAGATCATGGGCACCAGTTCGGTGGACTACCGGATCATCATGGTGACCGACCACGGCACGGGCACCTACGATGTGTGCATTGGGCCGCCGCTGGGCACCGGCAATTGCGGGGCCGCACCGGATGAGGTGGCCAACCAGTTCTACCACTACGACATCAACGTTCAGAGCCACGACTCGCTCTGCATCATTCCCGATACGCTCTACGGGACCAATGGTGGCGGCGAGGCCGACGAGTGGGGCACCTATCCCAACGGCTGGGTCGACTTCATGCGGACCGAGGCCGTCAAGGTCTTCGTCGAGATCACCGACGACGGTATCTCCTGCACCTGGGGCGGCACCAACTTCAACGATTCGGACCAGATCGCACCAGGGCAGACTGTGGCGGTGGACTGGGACCAGATGATCCTCGGCGAGTCGCCGGTGCACTTCGGCACCCAGGCCAACCGAAACTACATGTTCTACAGCATCGTTGGCTTGCCGCCGAAGTCCAACCCGCTCGAGCCCTATACCGAGTTCGAGCCGGTCGTCACCGGCACCTGCCAGGGCGGTGTGGGCCCCGGCACCGGCTACCAGTGGCTGAGTAAGGGCACCCACGGGCTGCGCTTCCCGGTCTGTAGCTACCAGAGCTACGACTCGGTGTTCCAGGACATCGCGGCAGGCGTCATCGTTGGTACTCAGGTTCCCTGTGAGATCGAGATCCCCGAGCCTCCGCCGGGCAAGGAGTACAACTACGACATGGTGACTCTGCTGTGGACGCCGGGAGGCGGCTCTACCGAGGAGTTCAGCCAGGTGCCGAGCTTGGCGGCCTGCGGTACTGATGACGACAAGTTCTACATCGAGGACAACCTCATCAAGCTGTGCCCGGCGGCCTGCGACAAGATCGAAGCCGACATGGACGGCACGCTTCAGGTGAAGATCCCCTGCGACGCCATCAGCTGATCCCTCGACCGCCCGGGCCCCGGCTCGGGTGTGAGAGACTCGTGCGCCGCATCCCTCCGCTGGGGTGCGGCGCCCCTGTTTCGAGGTTCCGACCGGCGAGCCTCTCAAACCGTCGACCATCATGAGCCCGCCACGGACCGAGCTTCCGCCCAGCATCGCAGAGCATGGCAGGCAAGCCGCGCAGCTGCTGGGGGCGGGCGACCGAGTCGCCGCACGGGCCCAGGTCGCCCAGGGGTGGGCCTTGCTCGAAGCTCACCACGGTGCAGTGGCCGACGATGAGGCGGTCTTGGTGCCGCTCTTGCTGTCCCGGGCCTGGCTGCTGCTGCAGGGGGCGGAGCTCGCTGACGCCCTCGAGACCATCGACCGAGGGTTGGCAGTGGCTCCTGGTCACCCGGATCTGTGCTTCATGCGAGGCTGCGCCCACGAGGCCAGCGCGCTTTGCGCCGACCGTCCCGGCCAGCGCACCAAGCTGCTCTCCCAAGCGCTCGCTGATTTCGACCAGGCCCTCGATCCTGCCGCGCCGGCTCATGACGAGGCTGGCTTCGTTGCCGGCGTCCGTGGCTGGGCAGGGGGCGTTCGGGTTGCCACCATCTTCATGCTCTTGGGGCAACTCGACCACGCCGCCGGTGCCTTCGAGCGCACCCTCCGGCTCAAGCCCGACAGCCGTGAAGCCCAGTGGGGCAAAGCCGAGTGCCTGCTGCTCAGCGGCGAGGTCGAGGGGGCGATGCAGACGGTCAGCGCGGTGCTTGATGATCGTCCCGACGGCTGGGTGATCGCAGCTCTGTGCGCTGAGGCGGGCGGGCATATCGAGTCCATGGCCAGCCTCCTCAATCGCGCTCGCCGCGGCCTCGACCAGGGCTTCGTCGCGCCCCATCGGGTTGAGGGGCATGCCGATGCCTGCGCTCTGTTGAGCATTTATCGTGGCGAGCCCGAGCCGCTGTCGGGCCCATTCGGACAGCTGGCCGCCTTGATGCAGGGGCGCTATGAGCCCGTGGCCCGCGGGGGTGTACGGGGGGTCGAGGTGATCACCATCAAGCGCTTGTTGAGGTATTTGCTGGAGCGCGGACAGACCCAGTGGCTCGTGCCACTGCTCGATCAGCGGGCGGACCGTTTGCTGCCAGGCATCGAGACGGCGGTCCATGACGTCATCACGGCTTTCGGAAAGGACCTCAGTCCATGAGCTATCTCAGTCGACCTGCGGTCGTTCGGCTTCAGGGGATCGCCCTAGCGGCCCCTATGACGGTCCTCGTGATGATGCTGTTTGCCGCTGCCGCCTGCCGTGAGGGATCTAACGAAGGGACGCCCAGCGCAGACGCCGGACCCTCGGCCGCTGGGCCCAACCGAACCGGCGCGACCGCTGGCTCGAGGGGCCAATCCTCGGCGGCCACCGGCAGGTCGTCATGGCGACCAGGCCCGTCAGGCGATGAGGCGGTGGAGACGGTGAATGACGAGCCTGAGGTCGATCACGAAGGCGCCTGCGCCCCTGCCGATCCTGGGCTCGATCCGCTGCAGCTGCTGCGCTTCACCTTCACCGATGGCGTGGAGAACAAAGACCCCAAACAGAAGCTGCACATTGCCCGTCCGGGACAGCGGGTCTACGCCCACCTGAGGCTGCGCAATCGGTCGGGACGAGAACGCTGTGTCCACGTCACCTTTCGCGTGGGGGGACAGAAGCGCACCGACGTGACGCTGAAGGTCGGAAAGTCCTGGTCCTGGCGAACCTGGGCTTACGCCACGCCGCGGGTCGACGACACCAAGCCGCTGCAGGTGGTGGTGACCGACGATCAGGGCAAGGTCATCGTGGAGAAGAAGCTGGCCGTCGTGCCCCAGTGACGAACGGAGACCCATCCGGAGCTCGTCATTTTTTTTCTGCATCCGGTGGCGCCAAACGAGGGCATAGTGATCGTGGAGGTAGGGGTATGAAGACAACGACATTGGCTTTGGCTGCGGCGCTACCGATAGTTCTCACGGCGCTACCCGCGGGGGCAGCGGTCATCGAAATCAGTCCTGGCGATGATGTGGCACAGGCCGTCGCAGGTCTTCAGCCTGGCGATGAGCTGGTGTTGCAGGGTGGCACTTACATGCTGCCGACGAGCTTGTTCACCATCACGCTGGTGGGCACCGCCCAGCTGCCCATCGTGATTCGCGCCAAAGATGGCGAGATCCCGATCATCACTCGGCCGGACGCCAACCAGAACACCATCAACGTCGACGACTCGAGCTACCTCACGCTGAGAGGGCTCGAGGTGATGGGCGGCTCTCACGGCATCCGCACCCGCAACGCCACCTTCGTCACCATCGAGGATTGCCACATCCACGATACCGGTGACGTGGCGATCAGTGCCAACGCCACCGGCAATACCTATGAGGGGTTGCGCCTCTTGCGCAATCACATCCACGACACCAGCGGCACCGGCGAGGGGATGTACCTCGGGTGCAACAACAACGGCTGCCAGATGTTCGACAGCCTGATCGAAGGTAACTACATCCACCACACCAACGGCGTGAACGTCAGCCAGGGTGACGGTATCGAGATCAAGGAAGGCAGTTACAACAACATCGTTCGAGACAACGTCATCCACGATACCGGCTACCCCTGCATCCTCACCTACGGGACGGTGGGCAATGGCGGGCCGAACATTCTGGAGCGCAACGTGATGTGGAATTGCGGCGACCACGCTATCCAGGCGGCGGCGGACGTCATCATTCGCAACAACATCATTCTCGGAGCCGCCTACGACGGCATCCGCAACCAGACGCACCAGAGCGCCTCACCTGCCAACATAGAGATCCTGCACAACACCATCATCGCCCCCAATGCCAACGCGATTCGTTCCAGTGGCATCGTGGGCTCGGTGCTCATCGCCAACAATGCCCTCTTCGCCCAGAGCGGTAATGCGATTCGGGTCGACGGCGATCTCAACGAGGTCGTGGTGATCGGCAATGCTGGCGTAGGTAGCGTGCAAGGCGTGACCAGTGGCTTCGACAATGGTGGCAACATCGGCACCGATCTGGTGGCGGCCAGCTACTCGGGTAGCGTGCCCAACGACGTATTCCCGGCGACCGGCTCGCTGCTCATCGCTGCAGGCGAGGGACAGCACGTCGTCGCCGACGATTTCAACGGCACGGACCGCGGCGGTGTGGCCGACATTGGTGCCTATCGGTATGACGCCAACGGCAACCCGGGCTGGACCCTCCAAGAGTCCTTCAAAGAGGTGTCATCCAGTGGTGCTGGCGGTGGGGGCGGTTCGTCCAGCTCCGGCACGGGTGGTTCCGGGGGCGTGTCCAGCTCCGGCACGGGTGGTCAGGGAGGCTCCTCGTCCAGCAGCAGCTCCGGGACCACCTCGACCAGCTCGTCAGGGGACAGTGAAGACGATGGCGGGTGCGGTTGCCGAGTCGCAGGCGCTACTCGCGGGGGACTGGTGGGTTGGCTGCTAGGCGCGCTGGCCTTCGGTGCCCTCGCCGGGCGACGGCGCCGCTCTGTTCGCCGGGGCTGAGGTCCGGCGCTACTTGGGGTTACGCACGCAGCGGAAGCCCAGACCTGGCACTTGGTAGCCGACCACGGCGCCGCCTCGATAATCGGCCCGGATCCCGCGACCGCTGCGGTTCCAGCCGCCTCCGCGCACCACGTGAACGCCCTGCGGGTTGTCCAGGTGGAGTGGGTCGGTTTCATCCTTACCGGTGAACGGCACGTAGTTGTCCAGCATCCACTCCCAGACGTTGCCTGCCAGATCGTGGATCGTTCCGCTGGGCCAGACTTTGTTGCCCTTGGGATGGGTGCTTACCGCCGAGGTGCCGCCGCCCTGGCAGCCATCGTCGGACGAGGGGCCCTCGAGGATGGCCGGGGTGAAATCAGCGTGGTCACAGGTGGGCTTCTCGTTGCCCCAAGGCCATTTGCGACCGTCGCCACCGGTGGCCGCCCACACCCATTGAGCCTCCGTGGGTAGCGACTTGCCCTGGGCTTCGCAATAGGTCTTGCTTTGGGACCAGCTCACCTTGTTGATCGGGTGATCCGCTAGCTTGGGGTAGTTGATCCACATGCCCCAGAGGCGCGGCTCTTCGCACTTGGAGGCTTTGACGCAAGCTTCGTAGGCCGTGACCGTGACCTCTGTCTTGTCGATGCAGAACGGTCGGGTCAGCACCACCTGGTGGGGCTTGTCGACCTTGCCCCGCAGCCCGGTGCCGAGGGTGAAGCCCTTGGGGCCCGTTGCGGGGATGTAGACCTCGTCCTGCGGACAGCCAGGAGCGCACTGGCCGGTCGCCCCATCACAGCGCTCGATGTCGAGGCATGGTGGCGCGCATGGTGGGCTGCTGGGCGCAGCGCTGCTGGCGGAGGCGGTGACGGTGGCCGGTGCTGGGGCGGCGCTGGCTGGCGCCGTTGACGAGCCAGAACCTCCCTCAGGAGGGCAGGCCGTGAGGAGCACCGTCAGCGTGGCGATGGTCAGGGTCTCGCACCGAGGTGCGCTATGGACCAGCGGCGACATCAGCCGGGCTATCGAAGGCGGTCCGAGCCATTTCGGCAAGTTTCACGGGCTCGGCGCTGCTGGCGTCACTGGGGCGCATCCATCGGCTCCGAAGGCTCCGAGGCTGGCGGCTTGGTCGGGATCGACCAGCGCGCCGATGCGTAGCAGGCGCTCGAGCTTGACGCGGAAGTGGGCTTCCTGAGCGCTGCGATTCGGGTCGGCGGCCAGCGGGATTTGGTCGAAACCAGAGATGCGAAAGGGGCAGATCTCGACGCTCGTGGCGGCGTCTCGATGGAACGTCAATCGGGCGAGCAAGCCGATCTCGGTCCAGGGCCTACCGGTGACCATTCGCATCAGTAGGTTGCCCAGGCTGTAGAGGATCGGTCTGCCCTCCACGAAGCCGATGCGCTGTATGACGTGCGGGTGGTGGCCAATCACCACATCGGCGCCGGCCGCCATCGCCGCGCCGAGCAGCTCACGAGTGCCTGGGTGGGGCCGGTCGAAGTACTCGTAGCCTCCGTGGTAGCTCACGATCACCTTGTCCACCTCGGCCATGGCTTTTGCCTGCTGCACGCTGTCCACCAGCGTGTCGAGCTGAGCGTCGGCGATGTGCTCTCTGCCGGGATGGGGATCGAGTTCCTGGTTCCATGACGCCGTGACCGCCAAGAACGCCAGGGTGAAGCCGTCGCGGCGGATCAATCGGGGCGCGTAAGCCTGGGCGCGGGTGCGGCCCGCGCCCACATAGGGGACTTGGACGCCTTCGAGGAGGGCGAAGGTCTCGAAGAGGGCGCCCTTGCCGTAATCCCAGGCGTGGTTGTTGGCCAAGGCGACGATGTCGATCTGTGCCCGTTTGAGGGCGGCGGCGGCGATGGGCGGCGCGGTGAAGACCAGCTTGTTGTTCGGCGACTGGGTCTGGCCCTGTTGGTCGCTGATGGTGCTCTCCAAGTTGACGAAGCGCAGCGCTGCGCTGCCCAGCAGGCTGGTCAGCGACGAGAGGTCGTTCCGCTGTGGTTCACGAAGCAGCCGCTGACCCCTCAGGCGTCCGTAGCTGACGTCGCCGCCAGCGATCAGGGTCACGCTGGTGCGGCCAGCCTGGTCCTTGGCCGCCTGGTCGCCAGCTGGGATCGAGCTAGCAGGTGCCGGCGCTGAGGCGCTGACGGAGGGCGAGGGCGCTGTGGCGCTGCCTGCCGGGCCGGCGGGTCCCGTTGGGTCGGCGCAGCCGAGCCAGGTCGTCATCCCGACAAGCCACAGTGCTGCTGAGCGAGCTGCTGAGCGGATGGTCGCCATGCTGCTCAAACCATCATGACACCTCGCGCACCTGCACGCAGGTGCTGTCCGCTTCGCCTGCCCGGACCCGTGCTTCTGGGGTTGGTTCGCCGTCAGCGCAACAGGTGCCACTTCACCTCAGGGGTGACCTCGAAGTGTAGGTGGTTGAAGTGGGGCTTGTCGTAGTTGGGCGTCAACATGGACGTGAAGATGCGAGCAGCAGCGGTCTCGCATACCAGCGCCCGGAGCTCGACGGCCTTGGGCGTTGCGGGCTTCGGTCCCTGGTCGCCTGCTGTGCAGGTGGCCTGCCCGATCTTGCCCTGGAAGTCGTCCTTCACATCGAGCCATTCGGTTCGCAGCTTGCCGTCTTCAGGCGTGCCGTCTTTGGGCTTGCCGTCTTTGGGCTTGCCGTCTTCGGGCTTGCCGTTTTCAGGCTTGCTGTCTTCAGGCTTGCTGTCTTCAGGTTGGGCGACTGGGACGCGTCTGCGGAACTTGAACAGGTCGATGGCCAGGGCTCCGGGGTGACGGCGTGCCAGCTTGCCCTTTTTCCAGGTCTTCGATGGTGGGCGCCAGGCCGAGAAGATGAGCACCTCGTCGATGTGGTGGGCCACCAGAATCTTGCTGAAGTCGTGCAGCGCCAGCACCAGTCGACAGTCGAAGACCTCCCAAGGCGATTGCCGGCCCTTGGACCTCGGCAAGGCAGTGCGATAGACCACTGCCCCGACGCCGTCAGGGATACGCACCGGAGCGAGCACACCGCGGGCTTCAGCGACCCGCTGGTAGCGGATCTTGCGGCGGTCCAGCTCAGCGAAACAGCTCGGGGCGTCGAGGGCGCCGTAGCGGTACGATGGTGCACTGGCGTAGTCGGCCGAGAAAGTCGCGCGGCTCTTGTGTCGGCCCGGCTTGCGACCCTTGCCGGCCAGGGCGTCTTGACCGACCACCAGCGCGCAGAGCGCCACGGTGAGGCCTATCTGCCAGCGGCGAGTCGGCCACCGGCGAGCCGCCGGGAGGTTGCTCACCCTTGCGCCATTCTCTGGTCCAGTGCTCGTCACCCTATCAACCTGCCTGGGGACCCTCGTGATGGCCAAGTGCCCTTCGCTGAGGCGGTTTGACCACGGCCCCCGAGGGCCATACAACGTAGTTGGACGTGGCAAGGACCCAGAGATTCGATGTGACCGGTGGCACGGCCCGGCCGGAGGCTGACCGATGACGCAGCTATCGCCTCGGGCTCGCAAGATTTTGTTCGCGACGGTGACCGAATACATCGCCACCGGCCAACCGGTTGGGAGCCGTACCCTCGCTCGTAGGTATGCGATTGATTTGAGCCCAGCCACGATTCGCAACGTTCTGGCGGACCTCGAACACGGGGGCCTCTTGCACCAGCCCCACACCTCTGCAGGGCGCCTCCCCACCGAGCCGGCACTGCGCGCCTTCATCGAAGCGCTGACCGAGTTTCAAGAGGTCCCGCAGGTCGAGCGGCGGCAGATTCAGGAGCGGTTGGAAGAGATCTTCGCCCCCAAGGCCGAGGTTGGCCGGGAAGCCCTGCGCCGCACGGGCAAGCTCGTGTCCGAGCTGTCTGGGGCGGCGGCCATCGTGGCCTCGTCCACTACCGACTCGCGCAAACTGTCTCAGCTCAGGTTCATCACCACCAAGCCCGACCAGATGCTGGCGGTGCTCGTATTCACCGACGGCATGGTCGAGAATCGCTTCATCCAAGTGGACGCGGCCATTAGCGAAAATGACCTCTTGCGGATCCACAATCTCCTCGCGGACGTCGTCGAGGGGCGTACCTTGGCGGCGCTCTGCACGCTGATCAAGCGCCGCCTTACCGACCAGCGCGATGCGGTGGACAAGCTTCGCCGCCAAGCTTTCGAGCTTGCTGACCGGGCGCTCGGGGATCTGTCATGGGGCACTGACGCGATCGTCATCGAAGGCCGCGCACGGCTCATGGACCTGCCGGAATATGGAGACGTGGAGCGCCTCAAGAAGCTCCTCATGGCGCTCGAAGATCGTGAGCATCTGGTCGAGCTCATCGGCAAAACCCTCGAGGCCGGCGTGGTCACCGTCCATATTGGTGGCGAGTGTGGCGAGCTTGGCGATGCCGAGCTCAGCTTGGTGGCGGCACCTTACGGTGACCCGGACAAAGGCGTCGGGACGGTCGGTGTCCTTGGTCCTAAGCGGATGGACTACGCCAAAATGATGCCCCTGGTAGACGCCACGGCGTCGGCGATTACGGCAGTTTTGAAGAAGGGATGAGTTTCGGGCCGGAAACTAGGCTAATCCGCGCTAGCATCCACCCCTAACTTGACAGCGGCAAAGGTGGGCTCGATGATTCGCCGCGCACCGCCATTTTTGGACAAGGAGCCATTCGTTGAGCACCATCCTGGCCGTAGACGACAGCGCGATCATGCGCAAGTGCCTCGAGATCACCTTCGCAGGCACTGAGATGACCCTGGTGACCTGTGACAGCGCCGGCGCGGCGCTAGAGCAGGTCAAGATGCTAGGGCCCGACCTAGTCATCGCTGATGTGTCGTTGCCGCCGAACGACGGCTACGAGCTGTGCAGC
>JAUVCD010000869.1 GCA_030590865.1 Myxococcales bacterium
GCTGCCGCCCGCGCCGCCGCACTCGTCGATCGATGCGCAGTCGGCGCTACCGCAGCCTTCGTAGAGGGGCGCGCAGATGTCGTCATCCCAGCAGTTTTCAGGATCGATGCACCAGGGATCATCGGCGCAGTCCTCGCAGATGCATGGCTCGGTGTAGTCGCAGAAGTTGTCGGCTACGCAGATCGCGCAGGGGACCGTGCCGAGGCAATCGACGCAGTCACAGCTCTCGCTCGGAGCATTGCAGATCTCATTGGCTGCCCCGCCGTCGCAAGCGGCCACGTTGTCGAGACAGGCGGGCTTGTCGAAGCAGTCATCGCAGTTGCACCCTTCGGAGAAGGACTCGCAAACGCCGTCGGCCTCGCAGTTGGTGTCGGCAGGATCGGCGCAATAATAATCGTCGTCGCAGTCTGAGCAGATGCACGAATCGTCAGGCCAGAGGCACTCGCCGTCGGTCTCGCAGTGGTCGGGCACGCACCAGGCCGTGTTGCTGCAGTCGGCGCACTCGCAGGGTTCGGCGGGGTCGCTGTCCCAAGCGCAGACGCCGTCAGGCGCTCCGTTGCAGCCAGAAGACCCACTGCTACTACTACTGCTGCTGGACGAGGTCGTGGTGGTCGTGGTGCCGCCGCCTCCGCCACCGGCTCCCCCAGCGGCCTCGCTGTCATCGTCACAGCCCGCGCCTGAGGCCAGGGCGATGGCGAAGAAGGCGACGGGAATGGCGTATGCAGGTCTCAGATCCATCGGTTGATGGGACCTGAGCCAGGTCGCAGGGTCAAGACCGGCCTGCCGCGGCTCGTCGCCTTGAGCGCCGCTGCGCGTTGGCGTTGCGTCCCGGTTGGGCTAGGGGAATCCACCATGGTTACCGCCGAAGCTCGCTCGCTGACTGGGCTGGTCTGTGTGGCTCTCACGGGTGTGCTCCTGGGGGGCGCCTGCAACCAGGATGGGTCACCCCAGAGCACCACTCCGGCGGCCAGCGCCCCGACCACCACAGCATCGTCTGACGCCACCAAGCCAGCCCGCCGCGACACCCGTAGCGCCACGCTGGCCCGTCTGTTCACCGGTGTGACCAGTCAATCGGTGGTGGGTTATCGTTTGGTCCACTTGCCTGGGCAGAGCGCTCTCGAGGTGCGCGAACCACCGGAATGGAAGACCGTGCGGCGGCCCAAAGAGCTGCGCTTGTCCAGGGACAAGGACGCCCTGCTGTTGTTTCAGAGTCGCTCGGGGACCTTTGCGCTCGCGGCAGTGGCCAAAGCGGCCAAGTCGATGAAGCTGACGGACGTGGCCTGGGGTGACCCGGTGGATGGTCAGCTGGGGGCCCGACGCCTGCCCGGCAAGATGGCTGATGGCATGGCGCGTCTGCACGGCGAGGAAGCTGACATTTGGTACTTCGCCTTGCCCGTCGCCGGTGACGAGCACCTCTTGGTCCTCGCAGCGGTCAAGCGCCAGCACAGCACCTTGCGCTCCACACTGATCGATTGTCTGAAGTCACTCCGCCCCAAGCCGTGACCCGGCCTCATCGAGAGCTAGTGCAGCCAGCCGAAGCGCCCTTCGGCTCGGAGGGTCACAGCGGACAGCGAGTGATCTCCACCGAGATCATGTGCACATCGGTGAGTGGCTTGTCATTGCCATCCGTTGCCGTCGCCGTGAGCGTTTCGATGACTGACATGGGCTGGCAGTATCCAAAGACGGTGTAGTCACCGTCCAGGGGGCTGGTGGTGATCTCGGTGATGTAGAACTGGCTGCCGTTGGTGTTGGCTCCCGAGTTGGCGTAAGCCAGCGTGCCAGGTGTGTGGACCAGGTCAGTGATTTCGTCGTTGAACTGGTAGCCTGGTCCACCATAACCGGTGCCTAGCGGGTCGCCGCCCTGGGCCATGAAGTCGTCGATGATGCGGTGGAAGATGAGGCCGTCGTAGTAACGGCGTTTGACCCAGTCATTGGTGGTTGGGTCGAGCCAGGGTCGTCGGCCACGAGTCAGCCCGACGAAGTTGGCTACTCCGTTGGGGACCTTCTCAGGCTCCAAGGTACAGGTGATCTCTCCCACCTCGGTGGTGAAGATGGCGCGCAAGGGCCCGTCGCCCTCAGGCAGACCTTCCAGCGCCTCGGCGAGGGTGAACACGCCCCCGGTTGGATCGGCGCCCGGCCCCAGCACCTCGTTGGGTCCAGCATCGTCGGGCCCACAGCCACTGCTCGAGCCGCCCAAGCCCGTGCCTCCGGTCCCACCGCCTTGCCCTCCCTGGCCTCCGCCGCTCGACGTGGATGAGCTGGACGAGCTGGACGAGCTGGATGGGCCGTCATCGTCACAACCCAGCGGAACGATCAATATCAGTGCAGCGATGGGAACGAGGGTGCGCATGGCGGTCGAGTATAGCAGCTGCATTCTCCTTGGTTGGGATGGCGACTGCATCCCCCAGCGCAGCTCAAGGGAGCAGTACGGTCGCGCCGGTCGTCTGGCGGCTCTCGATGGCCCGGTGTGCGGCGACCGCTTGGTCGAGGGGAACTTCCTGGTGGATGGCCACCTTCAGGGTGCCGGCGGCGACGAGGTCAAAGACGGTCTTGGCGCTCGCCAGCAACTCCTCGTGGGTCGTCACGTAGTCGAAGAGGGTAGGGCGAGTCAGAAACAGCGAGCCCTGCTGGGAGAGGATCAATGGATCGAAGGGTTCCGGTGCCCCTGATGCGTTGCCAAAGGCCACCAAGGTGCCCCGTCGGGCGAGGCAGTTGATCGAGCCCTGGAAGGTGGCTTTTCCGACTGAGTCGTAGACGACCGGTACCCCGGTTCCATCGGTGAGCTCCATCACTCGAGCCACGACGTCCTCCCGGGTGTAGACGACCGGATGGTGGCAACCATTGGCCCGGGCGAGCTCTGCTTTTTCGTCACTGCCGACGGTGCCGATGACGGTGGCGCCGACGTGAGCGAGCCACTGGCAAGCCAACAGTCCGACGCCGCCAGCCGCCGCATGAAATAGGACCGTCATCTTTGGCGCGACCTGGAACGTGCGACGAATCAGATAGTCGACCGTCATCCCTTTGAGCAGCACCGCAGCGGCCTGCAGGTCGGTCACGCCATTGACCACCGGCACCAGCTTGGTGGCCTCGACATTGCGCGCGGTGGCGTAGGCGCCTGGCGGACCTGCCGCATAAGCGACCTGATCGCCCACGGTCACGCCGCTGACCTGAGCGCCGACGTCTTCCACCACGCCGGCGGCCTCCAAGCCAATCCCGTGAGGGAGTCCAGGCAAGGGGTAGAGCCCAGACCGGTGGTAGGTGTC
>JAUVCD010000786.1 GCA_030590865.1 Myxococcales bacterium
CGATCTCCTTGGCCACCGTCACGCCGTCTTTGGTGATGGTGGGTGATCCGAAGCTCTTCTCGATGACCACATTGCGGCCCTTGGGGCCGAGGGTGACCTTCACGGCGTCGGCCAACGCATTGATGCCCGACAGGATGGTCTTGCGCGCTGACTCGTGGAAAATAATCTCTTTCGCACTCATTTCGGGATTCCTTCCGTGGTGTGATGCCGCCGGGGGGTCAGCTCTCCACTACGCCGAGGATGTCGTCCTCGCGCATGATCAGATGTTCGTCGCCTTCGACCTTGACCTCGGTGCCCGAGTACTTGCCGAACAGGACGCGGTCGCCCTTTTTCAAGTCAAGCTTGCGGACCGAGCCGTCCTCGAGGATCTTGCCTTTGCCTACCGCGAGGACGGTGCCCTCGATCGGTTTTTCTTTAGCAGTATCCGGGATGTACAGGCCGCCCTTGGTTTTCTGCTCATGATCGACACGCTTTACGATGACGCGGTCGTGGAGTGGTCGGATCTTCATGTTTCCTCCGGCGCGATGCCGTCAATCGCTAGCGCGGCAGCATCGGATGGTGATGGCAGGGAATAGGATCAAATCCACGCGGCCCTTGGGTGCTCGACCCGTTAGGCGTGGCGCCGAGGCCGTGTGGAGGGTGTTTGGCACTCACCACAGGAGAGTGCTGCGAATGCGGCGCAAGATAACCGTCGAATGTCCGGTGTCAAGGGACAATAAGGCTAAAATATACGCTGGCCTAGCACTGGCCAGCGGTTGCGGCTGGAAGTGCGCGAATTCACACATTCCCCCACGGCCGGCCAGGTGGCGCTGCCCAGGCACATGAGCTAGGAAATACTCATGAGGTCCCGCAAATTCCGTGGGATCAGACGATCTCCCAGCCCAGAAACCAAGACGGCACCCCGTGGACGCGCTCGTTCGGAGCGACAGCGCAGGTGGGGCGAGAGGGGATCGGCCAGCGACCGGGAGGCCCCATGAGAGGTGAGGTGCCCAAGTGAGCACCACGTTGATCGACCTGGACGCCAACGTCGAGCAGTACTTCGAGGTCATCGTGCGTCAGGCAATCGAGGCTCGTCGCGTCGAGGTCAGCGACCCGGCCGGACAATACCTGGCGCTCCTTCTCAGTAGCTACGCCCGCGGCGAATTGGGACCGGAGCCTTTCGATGAGCCACTGACCTTCCTCCTTCGTGATGCCCTGGAGTCTGCCGGGATGGTCCGGTTTCAACGGCTTCGAACCATCGGAGATGGTGTCCTCTACGCCCTTGGCTTCTTTCATGGGGCCTTGACGCGGCGGGGTGCCGACGGAGGCTACGTCATGAGGATTGGTGCCAGTGCCTACGAGCACGCCTCCACAATGATGCGACTGGGCGGAGCCGATGGCGGGGGGCACGACGTGCTCGGCGAGCTTTCGGACCATTTCGACCGGTTCGTCGAGATCCTGACCGAGGTTGCCGATGGCGCCATGGCCAGTGGTGGTCATGACGACGAATCGGTGCTTCGTCTCTATGAGCGATGGCGCCGGACCGGGTCGATCCGGCTGGCCCAGGCGCTGGGCAACCTCGGTATCAGCCCCCTGTCTGACGAAGGAGGGGTGCATTGAGGGACGGCAAGACCGGTCAACGAGCTGCCTGGGGGACCGTTGGTCAGGGCGGCCTGTGGCCCACCGGGCGGCGGCTCTGGTGCCCGCTGGGGGACGGGGGCGTGGAGGGTTCTTTGCTCCCTCGGCCCCATTTGCAATAGTGGCAGAATGAGGAGTGAGATGTCCCCCCTAGAGGTCGCGGGTCACCCGCCCGGCGGTCCGGTTGGGGGGTCTCCGCCTGGTGGCGCTCCTCCCGGTGGCTTTGGCGGTCCGCCGCCAGGTGGCGCTCCTCCCGGTGGCTTTGGCGGTCCCCCGCCAGGTGGCGCTCCTCCCGGTGGCTTTGGCGGTCCCCCCGGTGGCGGTCCCCCGCCAGGTGGCGCCCCTCCCGGTGGCTTTGGCGGTCCTCCCGGCGGCGGTTCCCCTCCTGTTGGGGGGCCTCCCGGCGGTTTTGGCGGTCCTCCCGGTGCTGGTCCCCCTCCTGGTGCTGCTCTCCCTCCCGCAGGCTTCGGTCACCCGCCAGGCGCCCCCATGGGTGCACCGCTCCAGGCAGGGCCCCCCAGGAGGCAGAGCAGCGCCGTTCCGCTGTTCATCGGGCTGGGGTGTGGTGGCTTGGTGCTCGTGGGTGCCATCATCGCAGCGATCGTCATGCTCGTGAGCGCTACGGACGAGGGGCCTGTGGCCGATGACGCTTCGAGCGAGACGGCGGAAACGGCTTCCGCTCCTGTGCCGACAGGAGAGGGCAAAGTCGAGCTCCGGGATGTCCGCATTTTTCCGGCCCGTGGGACTCGCAAGACCCACTATTTGGTCGGCGAGCTGTGGAACGTCGGGACCGCACCGGTCGACGCCCCGCGTGCCAAGGTTACGGTCTACGACGGAAACAAGACGGCACTGGATGACACCCTCTGCGCGGCCTTCGTCGTCCACGATCTGATGCCGAATCAGAAGGTGCCCTGCTACTCGGTGCTGGACCGGGCAGTGGGGTGGAAGACGTTCAAAGTGCAGCCCGAGTCGAGCCGACGCTATCTCGAATACCGCGCGGCGGAGCTGAAGATCAGCGGCCTCGAGTCGACCAGCCCGCGCAGTCGCTTCGGGGCTCACAAGATTGGCGGCACGATCACCAACCGCAGTGCGTTCACGGCCAAGTCGGTGTGGATCATCGTTGGCCTCTACGACGCGAAAGGCAAGATCGTCGGCGCCGGCAAGACGCTGGTGGCAGGCAACGATCTCGATCCTGGCGCAAGTGGCAAGTTCAACGTGAGTATCTACAACGTTGCGCCCACGCCGAAGACATCACTGACCAAAGTGTTCGGCTACGACAAGTAGCTGCTCTGGTGGGCCAAGCCAGCGAGCAGCGAAGGCGCCACGGCTGAACTGACCAGCAGGTGCTTTGAGCCATTGTCCGGGGCGCTCTGTTGAGGTGGCCCGGCGCTGGTGGTTCACGCGGGGGCAGAGGAAGGGGGAGCTGGGCGTAGCGGGGACAGTGTGAGGTTAGGTCAGTATGTTGCACCTACTGCTTGACCGGCCCGCCGCCCCGTACTCTGATTCTGCGTTGATGGAACCCTTCGATCTGACCAACGTTAAAGTTCTGGTGGCTGATGATGAGCCCAAAGTGCGGGCGCTCGTGGCTGGCTGTGCCCGATCATTGGGCTGTGAGGCCATCGAAGCCAGGGATGGGGATGAGGCGTGGCAGCTCGCGCAGATCCACCGCGTCGACGTCGTGGTGTTAGACGTGATGATGCCTGGGATGAGCGGATGGGAGGTTTGCCGTCGCGTCAAAGGATCGGCGCGGACTGCCCGCGGCGTGGCGCCCAAGGTGTTGATGCTCACGGGCATCGGCGAGCACCTGAACGAGATGACGTCGCCCCTGTTCGCTGCTGATGACTGGATCGATAAGCCCTTTGGGCTCCAGCACCTGCGCGACAAGATCGCCGAATTGGGGAAGCTGAGCCTCGGGGAATCAGCGGTGCCATCCGATCCTTCGGGACCGACGCTGAAGAAGGCCCGACCGAGCGTTGAGCAACTGGCTACGCCAGAGTCTGCCGATGCTGTGATGAGCGACGCCGCTGAGCCACAAGAGAGCCTGGCGGCGCCGTTGGCGGACGAGGCAGCTCCCGCCCCTCCACCCGAGCCCCCAAGCGAGCCAGCGCCTGTCGTTCAGCATGAGGCTGCTGAGGTAGCGGTCGCAGCGGCGAAGCCTGCGAAGAAGAAGGCCGCCAAGAAGAAGGTGGCGAAGAAGAAGGCTGCCAAGAAGAAGGTGGCGAAGAAGAAGGTCGCCAAGAAGAAGGCCGCCAAGAAGAAGGTGGCGAAGAAGAAGGTGGCCAAGAAGAAGGTGGCCAAGAAGAAGGTGGCCAAGAAGAAGG
>JAUVCD010000043.1 GCA_030590865.1 Myxococcales bacterium
GCAAAGGCGTCGACATCGCCGCACCAGGCGTCAATGTGTTGCAGCCGACGATTTGCGATCGCGGACTCAACGGTTGCGAGATCTTCGGCGAGTTCAACGGGACCTCGATGGCCTCGCCCCACGTGGCCGCCGCCGCCGCACTGCTGGTAGGCCTGGGGGTGACCGATGCCGACGCGGTGGAGCGCTATCTGACCGACACGGCCAAAGAGGTCGACGAGTCGGACGCGGGACGGGACAAATACGGTGCCGGACTGCTCCAGGCAGCTGACGCCGCCAGCCGAGTGGTGCTCACCCAGACCTTGACCCGGCTGATCGCCCTGGCCTTGCTGGCGTGGCTAGCCTTCCGCTGGGCGCGCAAGCGGGGCAAGACGATCAGCGGCGCATCGCCGAGCTTCTGGCTCGCTGCCCTCACCGCCGGCGTCGGGCTCTTGTTCTTCGCCCCTTGGGTCCTGTCCCGCCACCAGCTGTGGGTCGATCTGTTGAGCCGCCCCTTTGGCGAGTGGGATCTGTTGATCGGCGTCTCACTGCACAGCTTCTTGCCCTTGGCGAACATGATCCTGCCGCTGGTGCTGATCCTGGCGCTGCTGCGGGTGAGAGGCGCGGCCCCCTGGCTGGCCGGTTTCTCGGTGGGTACCGCCACCTACCTTACCTCCGTCGCCCTGCTCGGACAGCTGGCCACCCCCTTCGGCTGGTGGATCACCACGCTGTGGTGCGCTGTGAACGCCGCGGTCTGCCTGTGGCTCGCCTCGCTGCTCATCGCCAAGCGGAGCTGACGGGCATCGCCCTGGAAGCACCATTGTTCAGATGCCAAACAGCTGGCGGGCGTTGCCGGCCAGCAAGGCGCTAAGCGCTGCGGGGTCGAGCTCCAGCGCAGCGACGTGCTTGAGCTCTCGGTCCCAGGCGTAGGGGATATTCGGAAAATCGGAGCCGTAGAGAATCCGGTCTGGGCGAGCCCGCAGTAGCCACTCGGGAAGGGAATCGTCGAAAAATCGGGCCAAGGCCATGGCAGTGTCGAGCCACAAGTTGTCGTAGCGCCCGAGCAAGTCTTCGTATTCATTCAGCTCGTCGAAGCCGAGATGGGGGACGCAGAGCTTCAGCGTCGGGAAGCGCCGCAACACCCGCTCGACTCGGCCAGCGCTGCACAGCTCATGGGGGTCGCAGCGGTAGGCCGGGCTCTTGGGCTCCCGACCGGCGTGGATGACCACCGGCAAACCGCGAGCGACGCAGCATTCGTACACCTGGTCCAGTGTGGGATCATCGGGCGCGACGCACTGGACGTGACAATGCAGCTTCACCCCCCGAAGCCCGAGAGCGAAGCCCTCTTCGAGAATGGCGACGGCCTGTGGCTCTCCAGGAAGCACGGTGGCAAGGGCAACCATGCGCGGATCGGCACGGCACACCGTGGCGACGAAGGTGTTGAGGTCCCGGGCGAGGCCGGGCCGGTGGGCATAGGGCAGCAGGACCACCTGCGCAACGCCACGTTCGAGCAGGAAGGAGGCGATCTCCTGGGCCGGCCGCTGGTAACGGATGGGCCACCCGTGCTCGTCGAACCAGCGCCAGATCCCTTGAAACAGCGGGTCGGGAAACAGGTGGACGTGGCTGTCGATGATCGGTGGCAGCCCCTCGGGCACGTGGTCGCCCTCTGGGTCGCCCGGCGCTGCCAGGGGCGCGGCGAGCCACCCGTCACCGCCAGGCCCGCCCGATCCTTGGTCGCCTCCGTTCATCGAGCAGCAGCCTACCAGAGCCCCCGCTCGAGATGCGCCTGTCGCTCCCGGGCCCAGCCGCGGTGAGCAAACCAGGACCGAGCCTGGACGGCGATGACCAGGCATGGCACGCGGATGGCCATGGCCCAGCCTCCGAACCTGCGTTTCCTCAGCCTCTTCGTGCCCGATCTCGCGGCCGCCACCCAACGCTACCAGGCCGTCTTCGGGGTGGCCCCGACCACGGACGACGGCGTGGCCCCATCCCCCCATCCCTGTGCCGCCGCTGGCCCGGTGGTCTTCGATCTAGGGGGCGTCAAGCTGGCGCTCTACCAGTGTGACGGCCGCACCACTCACCCAGGCGATGTGGGCATCGGACTGCAAACCGACGGCCCCCCCGGCGTCACCGCCAAGCAGGCGCGCGAGCACCAGGGCCAGGTCTTCTTTGGCCCCCAAGAGCTCGCCGGCGATGGCCGTGAGATGGCAATTTTCATGCTGCCCGACCGCCACTTCTTCGAGGTGATTGGCTCGACGGATGACGAGGGGTGACGCGACGCCGGATTGCGCTTCCCACTCGGCAGGGACGCCAATAGGCTGTGCCCCGCAGTGTTCGGCCATCCTAAAACCATCGAGGCCCTGCTGGTCGGCGGGATGCTGCTCGTCCTATCGCCACCATCGCTCGCGGCGGAACAGCCAGGTGGCGACGCCAGCAAGCCCGGCGCGGCCGGTGAGGCAGATGACAGCGCACCGGGCGCCGAACCCACCGATCCGTCGGGCGAGAAAAAGGGGGCCGGTAGCACCCAGGCGGAGTCGGGGGAGCCGGCAGCGCCGGAAGACGACACCGCAGCCGACACCGCCACGACCACCGACGACACAGCTGACGATGACGAGGAGCTGACCCGAGAGGGCCAGGAAGCAGCTGCGAAGGCAGCCGCCCGCGCCGCCCGTGAGCGAGCGGTGCCCCGGCCGCCGCTACCCCCCGAAGTGGTGCTATCCGAAGCGCCCAAATGGGAGCGACGCCTCGAGATTGGTGGTGACTTCGCCATCATCCTCCGACCCTTCGCCAATGGGTTAGCGCCGAGCGAGATCACCTACCTGCCCGCCCCCGCTTGGGGGGTGCATTTGCACTGGGCCATCTTCAGCTGGCTGAGGCTGCACCCCTACTTCCTCGACGCCCACCACAGTGTCGATATCCCCGCTGGAGCACTGCGGGCAGACGGCAGCCCTTCCGCGCCGCCAATCAGTGACCAGGCAACGCTGTCGGAGGTCGTCGTCGAGACCTTCGTCTTCGGCGCCAAGCTGGCCCCGACGCTCAACGTCACCGATCGGCTCCGAGGTTGGATCAGCGTCGGCGTTGGCTGGGGCCGCTTTGCCTTCTCGTCGATGACGGTGACCGAAAATACGGTTCCGACCGATAGCGGCGGCACCTACGAGGTTCGAGAGCGAGCCGGAGTATTCGTCGAGTTCCCCTTCGGGCTGGGAATGTCCTTCGACGTAATCCCCCGCTGGCTCGCAGTGGAATACGAGTTCAGCGCAGCGCCGGTGGTGGGCCAGTCAGGCACCGCCCACGAGACGTTTCAGGCGGTAGAC
The DNA here is from genome assembly GCA_030590865.1 of Myxococcales bacterium. Classification (GTDB taxonomy): domain Bacteria; phylum Myxococcota_A; class Polyangia; order Polyangiales; family Polyangiaceae; genus JAPYTK01. The sequence continues at coordinate 3,291 of JAUVCD010000043.1, forward strand.
GAAGCGGGCACCATCCGCAACATCGGCGCCTTCGGAGCCATCGAGGCTTCCTTCGTGAACGCCCTCGGGCTCTCGCTAATTCTTTAGCGTGCCGCCCCAAGGGTCGTGCCCGCGGCGCCCCTAGATGGGGGCTACTCCGACTTGGGGGGATCGGCTAGGGAGAGGAGGCGTTCGACCTCGGCGATAAAGTTCTGAGGCGACACCGGCTTGGCGAGCAAGCCCTGGGCGCCGTCAGCCATGACATCGGCCCGTCGTTGCGCATCGGCCTGGGGCGAGGTGAGCAACACTTGCATCTCTGGGTGGAGCTCCCGGAGCTGGCGATGCAGAGCGACGTCCTGGACGGGAGGAAGATCTAGGTCGACGACCACCAAGGCGGGCGCCGACGGGCCCGAGCTGCAATGCTCCAGGGCCGTCTGTGCGTTGTCGGCCGCCACCGCAACGTAGCCACAGCGATTGAGCAATCGGCACCAACTGCGCCGCACGATCGGCTCAGCGTCGACGACGAGAACAGTGAGCCCAGCCGGCACTGGCTTCCGGGCCGCCGCGCCGTCGACGGTGGCACGGGTAGACACCGCGTGGCCAAGTGGCCGCGCCGCTGGGAAGCAGACGCTGAAGGTGCTGCCTTGGCCAGGCTCGCTCTGCAGCGTGAGGCAGCCACCGTGGTTGGCCACCGTCTCCTTCAGCGTCGACAACCCCAGCCCGAGCCCTCCGCTCTCCCGTTTGGTGGTGAAGAATGGCTCGAAAACTAGCGCCCTGGTCTCGCCGTCCATGCCCATTCCGGTGTCAGACACTGAAACCTCGATGACCGCCCCTTTGGACGAGAGCGGTAGCTCGGCGATCCGCTGACCGGAGGCTAGCCCCGCAGTCATGCGGAGCGTCCCGCCCTGGGGCATGGCATCCCGAGCGTTGAGGCACAGATTCATCAGCCCTTGGTGCAGCTCGTCAGCCTGACCCGCGACCATCAGGGACGGCTGGATGTCCCGCTCGATGTTGATCGAACAGTCCAAGGCGTGACGGACCAACTCACAGACCTCGTCGCACAAATTGGACAAGTCGACATCGCCTCGTTCGCCGCGGCTGCGCGATTGCACGCAGCGGAGCAGGCGCGGTGAAAGGGCGGTGGCTCGAGCCGTCGCGCTCTCGAGATCGTCCAGCCAGTCGACCATCTCGGGATCGCCATCCTTGTCACAGGCCCGGATGCCGTGGACCGCCGAGGCAATCACGGTCAGCATGTTGTTGAGATCGTGCGCCACGCCAGCGCCCAAGCGCCCGAACAACTCGACCCGACGGCGCTGCAGCAGCTGCTCCTCGACCAAGTCGTAGCGGCTGAACACGAGAACGATGTTGCCGCCGAGCTGTATCTTGTCCCCATAGGCCAAGACAGAGCGCGTCACCGGCACGCCGTTGAGCAACGTGCCGTTGCTGCTGTCCAGGTCTTCGAGGACGTAGTCTCCCTGCGGGTCACGACGGATGCGTGCGTGGTGGCGGGACAGCTCGGTATCATCGAAAACGATGGTGGCCTCATCAGAGCGACCGATGGTCTCCTTGTTCTGAACGAGGAAGCGGCGACCGAGCTGGTCACCCGCAAGCACCACCAGGCGGGCGTGCTCCGCAGCACCACTCCTCACCGTCCCGCCGCGCCTCGGCCTGGCTGGCGGCGGCGCTGCTACGTCGTCTGAAATGGGCACGCCAAAGAACTCCTCAAGATACATCACAACGCCAATTTGAAGCCGACGCAAGTGTGCCCCAACCGCCACGCACGTTTCACCCGACGACCCTGGCTCGATGCCGGCGCAGCGACCCCTGACCAACCTGGGGTGGAGGCGCCCCTGGGGGACTAGCCAAAGCGGTTAGGCCGTCTCGGTGGTTGCCGGCGGCGAGCGCCACACCGACGTGGCCGCACCCATCGCCCCCAGCGTCGCCACCGCTGTCGCTTCCCAAGCGTAGGCTGGCCAGAAGGCGGCGACACCCGCCCCGATGAGGTAAGGCGCTGCGCCCCATATCAGGCGCCGGTCGACGGCCGCCGCGCTCATCCACATCACCGTGGCGTAGAGGAGCAGGTTCGCCGCGACCGCGTCTCCAAAAGGCACGCCGCGATACCAGGCCCCCGGCCACAGCGCCATGCTCGCCACGAAGGCCGCCCACAACGTCCAGAGGAAGTGCCGGTTGGTGCGCGTTTTCCAGAGCACCTGGCGCCATCGGAAGGTGGCCACAGCCAGAAAGACACCATAGCCAAGAACAATGCCCGTGAAGATGGCGTGGCCATTGGTGAACACGCCGGCCCGCATCATGGCCCCAATGGCGAAGTAGCCCCCCGACCAGATGACCATCATGGAGGCCTGGATGATCATGCGAGTCGCCTTGCCGGACCCGGTGTCTTCCTGCAAACGGATCGCGTCGAGCTCGGCCTGGCGCGCTTGCAGGCGCGTCTTGAGCGCGCCGAGCTCGACTGCAAGCGCCGGACTGGGTTGAGGCAGATCGGCGATCATGGCGGCGGCAGCCTGGGGGTTGTCGTGACCCATCTCGTAGCGCGCCATGAGCTCGAGAAGCCGCTGCAAGCCATCGGCGGCCTCGAGGCTGTCGTTCCACTCACGAAGAGCCTCGCGAAAACCGAAACGGCACTCGCCATAGAGACGGTGGATCTCCACCCCAGCCTGCTCGTCATCAAGGTCACACTCGGCGACGCTGCGACACAGCTCGTCGAGCCGCTCGGTGGCCTCGACGACGAGATGTAGAGAGTGCCGCTGTTGCAGATAGGCGTCGATGGCCAACCTGAAATCATCGGCGGTTGGGAACCGCTTAGCAGGCTCTACGTCGGTGGCCCGGTTGCAGATGTCCGCGAGCTGTTTGTCGACGGTCTCACCGTAGTCGTAGGGCTCTGAGGCGAGCGCAGCGAGCAGCACGTCGGTCATGCTGTCGCCGTCGTGGCGAGTCTTGCCGGTGACGATCTCGTGCAACACGGCGCCGAGGGTGTACACGTCGGTGGCCACACCGATCTGGTCGTTGAGGACGGCTACGGCCTCGGGAGCCATGTAGGTCGGCGTGCCGGCCACACCGTCGATCCCGCTGACGTGGGGCAGCCCGAGCTCGTTGTCTTCCTGCAATGAGACGGCCAAGCCCCAGTCCAACAGGCAGACCTCGCCGAATTCACCAATCATCACGTTCTCAGGCTTCAAATCCCGGTGGATGATCTGCTTGTCGTGGGCGTAGTGCAGAGCATTGCAGACCTGAGTGAGCACCTCGAGGTGCCACACCAAGGGGTCGAGCACATGCTCCCGCTCCCGTAGCATGGCTGGGTCAGCCAGCAGCTCGTTCCAGGGCGTGCCGGTGATGCGCTTCATCACGATGACCGGTGCGCCTGTTTCGTCGCCACCGAGCATGTAGACCGGTACGACGTTGGGGTGCTCCAGCGCGCCGGTCACTCGCGCCTCACACAACATCTGGAGCCGCTCTTCAGCGCCGACCGACTCGTCCAGCAAGGTCTTGACCGCCACGTCGCGCCGCAAGGGACCTTGTCGAGCCAAGTGAACGACACCCATGGCTCCGCGCCCCAACTCTTCATCCCCTAGATCGACGTGAGCCGTCGCGCGCCCCCGATCATCGGCGATCAGCGGCGGGAGCTTGCCAATCGTCGAAGAGGGGCCCCGCGACCCATTGGAGCCAAACCGTGGTTTGATGGTCCCGCGCTCATCCTGGACCACGTCGTCCATGTGGATGTTCCGGGACGACCAGTGCCGTGCCAGCGTCTTGCTGAGCACGGTAGAGTCTAGGGCCCGGCGGTTCACAGCGCGGTATTTCAGTCTGTTAGCGGAAAAAACACAACGTTCCTGAGATCTCGGAAGCCAGCGGGCGACGACCAGCCAAGCCAGCAGGTCTCGATCTCGGCGACCGGCGCCGCTTCACGCCAGCCAGACCGTCAAGTACAACAGCGCCTGATCTGAGGGCCGAAAATGTCGAACGGAAGCGGACCGAACCAGCCTCCCTACCCCCGTTACATCGAACACGGCGGCACCCAGGTGTTTCGCCAGCCCCTCGCCCTGAGGGGCGTCACCTTGCACGGTTTCCTGCTCGATGCCGATGTCGACGCCCTGCAGTCACTGTGCACCAAGATGCTCAATGGTCCGGCTGGCGGGCGGACCCGCTATCTGCCCTTGTTGCCCAAGGTGCTGCTGGTCTTCGCCGCGATGGATGCGGCCAGCTCCACCGATCCGGTGCACCGCAAGTGGGGCTACGTGCCCGAAATCGACGTATCCTTCTTCGTGCCAGTGGCGGTGCTCGAACGTGACGGCAACGACTGGGAGGTCGTCGATCTGGCCTGGTATCTGCCCTACGTCTTCGTGGACAACTCGCTAGCGGTGGCCACCGGCCGGGAAATCTACGGCTTTCAAAAGGAGCTGGGCCGGTTCACCATCCCGTCGACCGAGACCGGCCACGGGGCCTATACGGCGAGCACCCTGGTCCTCGATCCCTTCGCCCCCCAGACCCGAGCCACCGAACGTCAGATCCTTCAGGTGCGCCGGAACGATACGGGCTCGGTCGGTCTCAAGAAGGAATGGGACGACGTCACCGACGCCATCGGCGAGCTGTTTGGCGGCATCAGCGCCGTAGGCGAGATGGTCGACCAACTCGACGGCACCGACGTCGACCTGCTCGACCTCACGCTCAACCTCTTCTCCTACGTCGCCTCGACCAGTGTGCCGATGGTGTTCCTCAAACAGTTCCGCGACGCCGCCAACCCCACCCGGGCCTGTTATCAGCGGGTGATCACGGCACGGGCGGATGTCGACCCGAGATCGGTACGCCACGCCGGCCCGCTGTGGGGTGACTACACCTTGACCCTCGCCGATTTTGCCAGTCACCCAATCGCCAGCGACCTGGGATTGAAGGTGGGCGACAACCACATCGATGACGCCTTCCGACTCGAATACTCGTTCGTGATGCTGCCAGGCGCCGAGGTCTAGGCGCTCAGGCCACCAAGGCAAAGGTCAAAGGTCAACGGTGGGGCTAGGAAGCACCGGAAGCCTTGGCCCGCGATTTCGACGCCTGGGTCGTGCCGAGCCCCCGCAAACCCGGCTCCAGAGCCCGCAAGGCGGCCTGCAGGGCGCGCATGTGGGGAGGTGGCGGTACCGGCCCCAGGATGGGCCACGGCCGCCGTCCGTGGCGACGCAACATCACGTTGGCCGCCGCAATACCGGTCTGACAGGCCCGTTCCATGTAGAGCACCGGAACCCCCCCATCGATCCAATCGCCACAGAGCGCCAAATCAGCGAGGGCGGTTTCCACCTTGGGGAAGGCAGTCGCACAGCCGACGGGGAAGTTGATGTGGCTGGCCGGGTTGCGCACGATGATGCGGTGCACGACGCTGCCAGCCACCTCGGGAAAGGCTCGCGCCATGTCCCGTTCCACCCGGTCGAGCAGCTCGTCGTCGCTGAGATCGTGGAGCGCCAAGGGGGCGTAGATGTGACTTTCCGACACAGCGCCGCCGGTGGCTTGGTGCCAAGCGGCAAACTCGCCTTGAAACCGGTGCAGCCAAAAGTAGTTGTCCGCCGTGGCCTTACCGCCAAAGACACCACTCTCGCCCCAACGATGGTCCGGTGCTCGGGTCCACCACAGCCGAATGTTGGTCGACGGCCGGCCGGAGAACGGCTCGAGCCCACTGAGGATCGAGGCCAGGCACGGCGAGGCCGCGACGAGCCGTTTGGCAGCGCACACGTCAACCGCCAGGATGAGCTCCGACGCGGCCAAGCGGCCGCCGCGACCCGACAGCTCGCCCGGTCCTGACGGCGACTCCGCCGTCGCGCTCCGCGACCAGTGCAGCCAGAATCCACCTTCAGGCCGGCGCTCGATTCGGGTGACCTCGATGCCCCGCTCCAGCCGCCCCCCGACCGCTTCGATCTTGTCCAGCAAGGGCGTGAAGAGCTGCTCGACGATGGGTCCTCTAGCGAAGGAGAAACATTGGCTGTCCTTGCGGAGGAAGACGTAGAGCTGCAACGAAAGCAAGAACGCCCAGAGCGAGACCTTAGGAGGGTCGGAAAAAAAACCGCTGCGGGTCAGGCTGCGCAGAAAGGCCTGGAAGAAACGGGGCATTCCGCCGATGAATTCGGCCACGCTCAGTTGGTCGTAGTGACGCAGGTGGTTGGCATCGCAGGGATCGAAGCGAATGGCCTCGAAGACTCGAAGCGCCAGGGTGGCGAGCCGGGGCACCTCAGCCAGACCAATCAGCCGCCGAATGTTTCGCTTTCGCAGCAGCTGGGCGTGATGCAGCGGCTCGATCACCGGCGTGATCTGAGTCTCTCGCCCCACGTTGGTGCGGTATACCGCAGCACCGTCGTCGAACATCAACGTCTGGTCGTAGGCGTCGACGAGCCGATCACTGAGCCCATGCCGGTCGAGCAAGGCCAGAAAATTGCGGTACTGCCGCCACCAGCCGTGCATGCCGTGCTCGAGCGAGAAGCAATAGTGCTGGCCGGCATGATCGAACGACGTGGGCGGCCGCGCAGCCACGCGGCCTCCGAACGAGAAGCCGTCCCGCTCGAGCAACATCGGGCGCAGTCCCCGATCGGCCAAGCTGATGGCGGCACACATGCCAGCAATGCCGCCGCCGACGATGACCGGCCCTGGCGGGCCATGAGTCGCAATGTCTCGGTGGGGCTCCATGGATTAGTCACGCGGCCACGGCCGCGCCGAGCCGCCCTGATGGCTGATCAGCTGCGAGCCGATCGGGGAATGTAGCGCCCCGCTCCCTGCTCAGCCTTCAGGTCGCCGTCCACCAGCTGCAAGCGACCGCCGGCGACGACGTGGGTTACGGCACCTTTGAGCTCGAAGCCCTCGTACAACGAGCGATCGCACTTGGAGTGGTGGGTCTTGGCCGTGATGGTTCGCGAGGCCGTCGGATCGAGAATGGCGATGTCGGCATCCGACCCTGGGCGGATGGCCCCCTTGCGGGGATACATGCCATAGAGCTTGGCCGCGTTGGTCGAGGTCAGGGCAACGAAGCGCTGCCGGTCGATCTTCCCCTCTCCAACGCCGTAATGCCACATGAGCTCGATCCGGTGCTCGACCCCGGGCCCGCCATTCGGGATCTGGGTGAAATTGTCCTTGCCCATGGTCTTCTGACCTTCCAGCCGGAAGGGACAGTGGTCGGTGCCGATGGTGTGAATCAAGCCGTTGATCAGCCCCTTCCAGAGCCAGTCGCTGTGACCGGCCGGGCGGATGGGAGGGCTCATGACGTAAGTGGCACTCTCGAAATTCGGCTTCTGGTAGACCGAATCGTCGAGCACCAGGTACTGGGGACAGGTCTCGGCATAGGCCTCCTGACCACGCACACGGGCCTCGGCATAGGCCTGGTAGGCGTCTCGGCTGCTCATGTGCACGAAGCCGATAGGCGCGTCGTAAAGCTCGGCGAGGGTGAGGGCCCGCCTGACCGCCTCGCCTTCGAGGATCGCCGGGCGGCTGGGCTCATGCCATTCCGGACCGGTCTTGCCCTCAGCGATGAAGCGCGTCTGCCGCTCGAGAATGGCGTCACCGTTTTCGGCATGCAGCCAGAGCAGACCACCGGCCTTGCTCACCGTTTGCATGAAGTGGATGAGGGCTTCGTCGTCGACCCCGATGGCGCCTTTGTAGGCCATGAAGGCCTTGAAGCTAGAAATGCCATGCTCCTTCACCAAGAGGGGGATCTCGCCGAGCACCTTGTCGCTCGGATCGGTGAGAGCCATGTGAAAGCTGAAGTCGGCGACACATTTCTTTGCCTTGGCATGCCAATCCGACAGCGCATCGAGCAACGACCCCCCGACGGCAGGAATGGCAAAATCGATGATCATCGTCGTGCCGCCGGCCAGCGCGGCCGCCGTGCCATCAGCAAAGTCGTCGGCGCTCACCGTGCCCATGAAGGGCAGCTCGAAGTGGGTGTGAGGGTCAATGCCGCCTGGAAAGACGACCTGTCCCGACGCGTCGATCACGTCGTCGCCCGTCTTCTTCCGGTCGCTTAGATCGCCGCCTACCGCTGCGATGGTATCGCCGTCGCAGTAGATGTCGCCCTGAATCTCGTCGAGAGCCGTGAGGATGGTGCCGTTCTTGATGAGAAGTCCCATGCCGAGTTCCTCTCATCGAACCGGACGCGGATCAATCTCAGGCCGCCGGGACTGCGAAACATTCTCGAAACCTGCGCCAGGTAGGACCGTCGCCAGACAGGAACAGCCATGAAGAAGGTCCAAGCCATCATCAAGCCCTTCAAGCTAGACGAAGTGAAGGAGGCCCTCGCCGAGGTGGATGTCCAGGGTATGACGATCACCGAGGTGAAGGGCTTTGGACGTACCGGCGGGAAGAAGGAAGTGTACCGCGGGTCGGCCTACGTCGTGGACTTCGTCCCGAAAGTGCAGATCGATATCGTCGTACCTGACAGCCTGGTCGACGCCGTGGTGGACGCCATCGAGCAGAGCGCCAAGACGGGCCGCATGGGAGACGGAAAGATCTTCGTCATGCCGGTGAGCGACGCTGTGCGAATCCGCACGGGAGAACGAGACGACGACGCCATTTGACGGTGAGTGGTCCGCCATGCGAGGACGGCACTGGGCGTTTTTTGGGGGTATTGGGAAAAAGAGCATGAAGGCAAGCGAAGTCATCCAGCTGGCAAAGAACCACGACTGCAAATTCGTGGACTTGAAGTTCATCGATCTGCCGGGCATGTGGCAGCACACCACCATTCCCTTGGCCCGCATCTGCGAAGAGTTGTTCGAAACCGGGCTGGGTTTCGACGGCTCGTCGGTCCGGGGCTGGCAGCCTATCAACGCCTCGGACATGGCGATCGTCCCCGATCCAGCTTCGGCACGCCTCGATCCCTTCGCCGTGTTCAAGACCTTGAGCATGGTGTGCGATGTGAAGGACCCGCTCACCGGCCAAGCCTACGGCCGAGATCCCCGCTACATCGCTCGCAAGGCTGAGAATCACCTCAAGTCTGTTGGCGTGGCCGATACGGCCTACTTCGGCCCCGAGTCCGAGTTCTTCATCTTCGACTCGGTGCGCTACGACGCCTCGCCCAATGGCGCCTTTTACGAGGTGGACTCAGACGAAGCCTCCTGGAACACCGGCCGAGAGGGCCCCAACTTGGGTTACAAAGTGCGCCCCCAAGAGGGCTACTTCCCGGTGCCACCGACCGATTCGCTGGCCGACGTGCGCGCCGACATGATGCAAACGCTGATCGAGTCAGGCATCGAGGTCGAAGTGGGTCACCACGAGGTGGGCACCGCCGGACAGGGCGAGATCGGCATCAAGTACGACTCGCTCACCAAGATGGCCGACAACCTGCTGTGGTTCAAATACGTGGTGAAGAACGTGGCGCGCCGGCACAACAAGACCGCCACCTTCATGCCCAAGCCATTGCACGGCGACAACGGCAACGGCATGCACTGCCATCAGTCGCTCTGGCTGGACGGCAAGAACCGCTTCGCGGGCGACGGATACGCTGGGCTGAGCGACGTCGGGCTCTGGTACATCGGTGGAATTCTGAAGCACGCCCAAGCGCTCGCAGCGCTCACCAACCCGACGACCAATAGCTACAAACGGTTGGTCAAAGGCTACGAAGCGCCGGTCAACCTGGCCTACTCGAGCCGCAACCGCTCGGCGGCCATTCGAATCCCCGTTGCCGGTACCGCCTCCGCGCAGGGCCGACGGATCGAGGTCCGCTTTCCCGACTCGGCCTGCAACCCCTATCTGGCCTTCTCGGCACTGATGATGGCCGGCCTCGACGGAATCCAGAACCGGATCGACCCAGGCGATCCACTGGACAAGGACCTCTACTCGCTGTCTCCACAGGAGCTCAAAGACGTACCCCTGCTCCCGGCTTCGCTCGACGCGGCGCTCACTGCCCTCGAAGAGGACCACGACTTCCTGCTCAAAGGTGACGTGTTCACCCGAGACCTCATCGATACCTGGATCACCTACAAGCGGGAGCGCGAGGTCGACGAGATTCGCACGCGACCGGTGCCCTACGAGTTCTTCCTCTACTACGACATCTAGCGGCCAGCGGGGCCGGTCAGCGCGGCCGGCGAGCTTCGCAGGACTTCACGCAGCGTGGTGGGCGATCAGCTGGTCGATCCGCTCGGCAAGATCGAGGCGGTCCAGATCGTCCTGGGCGACAAAGCGCACAGCGTGGTGGCGCGGGGCGGTCCAGACGGTGCGGGCGAGCAAGCGCAGTGGCTCAACAGCGCCGGCATTGATGACCAGCGTGTGAAGCGCTGGCGGCGGCTCGGGCTGGTCACGCTCCACCAGCGCACCAGTCCGCGAGACATCCAACACCCGGTAGCGCTGCTGGATCCCACCAAACTCGGCAATGACCGGCAGGTCGACGACCAGCCGAGGATCGACGCGACGCTCTACCGATGGTGGCTCTCCGGTGAGGTCGAAGATTGAGAAGGTGCCCGACTTGTGCTGGGTCATGGTCGCCCCTGTGCTGATGGCCAGGGTTAGAACAGGAACCCACAGTGTAGGACACTGTCGCACCAATTACCACCCCTGCTTTGGGTGGCGGCCGTGGCTAGGAAAGCCGTGCGGGCGCCGGTCAGCGCAAAGAGCGCAGCTACCCACTCATTCGGGCGCCGGTCAGCGCAAAGGCGTCGCGCCACTGGGACCGCTCACAGCGTCCACCAAAGTGGGCGAAGTGCTCCACCGCTTTTTGCGCCTGGTGGGCCGAAACGAACATGTAGCGTGGCAGCGCCAGGTCCCGCTCTCCTACGCGACACTCGACGAACTGTTGGTCCGCTTGGGCGTCGATGAGCACCATGTCGCCGACCTGCTCGTCGTCCTGTACCGCCACGTAATGACCGTAACGGGCGTCGTAGTCGATGAGCATCATGCCGCCATCGACGTGCTCGAGGATAACCGTCCGGGGCTGGCCGGAGAGCTTGTCCCGGAGCCTGGCGACCTCGGAAGCTACGGTAAGCCAGTCGGGCATTTTGACCACCCGCCGATCCGCAGTGAGTAAACGCTTCACCCGGACTCGGCCTCCGGACTCCCATTCTCCTGCTGTGATGGCGGTCATCAAGTGCTCTCTGCCGATCTCGCTACTCGGCTCGACCCAGACTCCACCTAATTGTTAATGCACCCTCCATGCCGACATTCATCCCAGTAATTGCCAGTGCATAGACCCGCGGGAAGGCCCCCTCCTTTCAACTCTGCAAGACGCCGTTGCAAAGCTGAACCCAAAGCACTCGAATTGTACGGGGCGAAGGGGCGCGATCCAGCGCCTCGACAGGCCGAAAACTGGAGCCGCACCGTCGCCTACAGGGTCGCTTGAGAGCGAGGCGGCAGTTTTTTGGGCGCTACCTTCGCGGGGCCGGCTACCCTCCGCCCATGGACTTCTCGTGGAACGACAAGCAGCAACGGCTACATGAGCGGATGTTGGCACTCGGCCAGCCCACCATGGCCGCTGCGGTGCCCGAGCGACTGGGCCAGCTAGCCGCAGAGGGCGTGCTTGGCCTGTCGATCGACTCTGCCCACGGTGGCGGGGGCTGGGATTCGTTGAGCACCGCCTACGCTTATGAGGGTCTCGGAGCCACTTTGGCCGATGGCGGCACGCTGCTGGCTGCAGGGGCTCACCTGTTCGGCGTGGCGATGGCCATCCAAGCGGTAGGCACCCCGGCCCAGCGTGAGCGCTGGCTACCCAACCTGGCTGCGGGCCAGTGCATCGGCACAGTGGCAGCGACGGAACAACAGTCGGGGTCCAACATGGGCGCCATCAAGGCCGTAGTAGAGCCTGCCGGTGACAAGTTTTCGGCGCAGGGCGACAAGTGCTTCGTGACCAACGCTCCAGGGGCTGATCTGTTTCTCTTCGTAGGCCGCCATGGCGCCACCGGGCGGGGCCTCACGGTGGCGCTCATCGAAGCTACTGCGGCTGGTGTAACGGTCGGCACGCCCCTCCAGACCACTGGGCTCAAGAGTGCGCAGCTCGCACCGGTAGCCTTTGAGGGCTGCACGCTTTCCGCCGACGCCGTCTTGGGACGGCCAGGCGCCGGCATGGCGGTCTTTCAAATTGCGATGAGCTTCGAGCGCGCCCTGGTGCTCGCCTTCCGGCTCGGTGCGATGCAGCGGGATCTCGATGAAGCGGTCGCCTTCAGCCGCGATCGAGCACTGGACGGAAAACCAATCGCCCGGCATCAAGCAGTGTTGCATCGACTCGCCCGCATGAAGCTCCGCCTCGAAACATCGAGACTGGTCGTCTACCGCGCAGCCTGGGCCCTGGACCAGAGCCGCCGAGCCCACACCGAGGCGGCCCTGGCCAAATGGCACCTTGCCGATGCGGCCCTCGAATCGTCGCTCGACGCCATGATCCTGCGCGGCGGAGCAGGCTACCTCGAAGACGCGGGGTTTGGCGCAACCATCGACGATACCCTCGGCGCCACTATCCACTCGGGCACCCAAGACGTCTGCGCCACCATCGTGGGTCGCAGCCTGACGTGACGGGCCGCCGGCTCTTTCAACGGGGCGCAGTCTTCATGGCGTGCTCCCGCAAATAGGCAGAGGGCTTCATGAGGCGCTGGGTCTGGAATAGCAAACGAGCCACAACCGGCAGGTGGGCCGGCCGCACCTGCCGCGCCCAAGCCGTCAAGCTCTTGGGACCGGAGAGATTCAACACCGACCGCTTCCAGGTCTCGGCATAGAGCTCGAAGAAGCGCTTGGCGCCGAGCCGGGGCTCCCACAGCAGATGATGCATGTCGTATTTGAACCACGGCTGGCCGGCGAGCTTGTGCTCGAGGCTCGCGAACAGCTCGGTCCCTGGGAGCGGGGTGAGAAGCGTGAAACCGGTCCGGGTAATGTCGTGGCTGGCGACGAAGCTCCACAGCTCCTCGAACTGCTCCTGTCCCCAATCGGGGTCGATCAGGAAATTGCCGACCACGCCGTAGCGCAGCGAGCGAGCCAGCTCGATGGCCTTGACCGTAGCCTCGACCGGAGCGTCTTTGGCCACGCCGTCAAGCCCGTCATCACTGGCCGACTCCATGCCGAAGAAGATGTCGAAGTCTTGGGCCACATCCCGCCACTCCTCCAACAGCTCGGCTTGGCTGGCCACCAGATCACAGCGGCTCTGGACGAGCAGCCAGCGTTTCCGCACCCCCCGCTGCTTCAGCGCTCGGGCGATCTCGCGACTACGGGCAGGGTGATACCAGAACAGATCGTCAGCCACGAAGACATGGGGACCACAGGCCGCGAAGTCGTCGACCACCGCGGCGACGGACCGCTCTCGAAAGGTCCGCTCGTTCAGCTGCCAGACCGAGCAGAAGCTGCACCGATAAGGACAGCCGCGGGAGGTCTCGATGACCCACGCGGGTTTGAAGATCAGGCAGTGGTAACGGCGGCGGTAGCGCTCGACCAGACCCCGCGCGGGCAGCGGTACTAGATCCAGGCAGGTTCGCTCGCCCAGTGGCTCGGTATTGACGAAGCCATCAGGGGTGCGGATCCGCAGGGCCGGCACCGATGCCGGTGATCGCCCCGCCGCGAGAGCCTGGGCCAGGGCCGGCGCCACTTCTTCACCGTCGTCCAGGCACAGGGCGTCGATGGCCTCGATCTCCAGGGGCTTGGGATAGACCGCCGCGGCGTGCCCCCCCACCAAGAGGAAGACGCTGGGCGACAGCCGGCGCACTTGTGTCGCCAGCTCCACGACCTGGTCGTACTCGAGAGCATGCATGCACGAGATGCCCACCAGGGCGGGACGGTGCTTGCGCATCCAGTACTTGAGACCACGCCCAAACCGGAGATCGACGATCAGCGGCTCGTGCCCCGCAGCGATCAGCGCCTGGGCCACATATTCCAGACCCAGCGGCTCCATGCGAAAGAAGGGACCGAGGCCGAAGCGCTCGTTTCCGGGATCGGGCCTGATCAGGAGTATCTTCACGGCAGGGCGGCTCGTGGGGTCGTCGGCAGGAAAGCTCGCTGCAGGAGATGATGCAACTGGGCAAGAGAGTCAACTCAGGCGAACCGAGTCACGCCGGCCTGAACCACCTGGGACGCAGGCTCGGCCCACCGCATGGGCTCCCTTGAGCCCCGCACCCGCAGGACGCTAGGCTGCGGCCCGGGATGAACACCTGCGACGCCATCGCCGTCTTCGTCCGGTTCGCAGCCAGTGAGCCAGCGGCTCCGGCAGCATCGCCGCTGGGCCGGGCGGCGCTGCAGTTGGGCGCCGAAGGCGCTCGGATCGTGTTCTGCCACCCCGACACGGCCATCCAAGACGCTGACGGACAGCTGCTCGTGACCGGACAGGTGGCCCAGGGGGACCGTTGGCAGGACGTGACAGGCCAGCGAATCAGCGCAGCCTACCTCCGGGTGTCCGCCCTAGCTGAGTTGCGCCGACTACAACCCCTGGCGACCAGATTGCAGCGCGCCAGCGTGCCCCTGTGCAATCCCTTGGCCCTCGTCTCACTGTGCCGCGACAAGCTGCAATGGGATCAAGCGGCGCGGCGCGCCAACCTGCCCTTCCCCGAATCAGTCGTCGGGGTCGAGAAAATGGAGCAAGCGCTGCACCAGTGGGGTGGAGGCTTCCTCAAGCCACGGCTCGGTGCAGGTGGCCGGGACGTGGTGCGTGTCCGCCTGCTTGGGGGTGGGGTGCGGGTGGAGCAGGCCGGACCGGCCCTCGAGCTGAGCCAAGACGAGCTGACCTCGTGGCTTCACGCCCGCCAGGCTCGGGAGCCCCAGCTCTTGCAACACGAGGTGACCGTGGCGCCGGGACCGTGGCAGGGGCTCAGCATTCGCTCCCTCGCTCAGCGCAGCCCCTCGGGGCGCTGGATCACGACCACGCCGGTGGTGCGTTGGTGCCGCGATGGCATCGCCGGGAATGTCTCTCGAGGAGCGCAGGTGACGCCGCTGGAGCACTTTGCCCACCCAATCGGAGGCCGCAGCGGTGGTGCGCTCTGCGACTCGGTAGCCCGCCTGGACCAACGAGTGACCGATGCGGTCGACGCTGAGCTGGGTCCCGCGGCCCCGCTGGCCGTCGAGATCGGCATCGACTACGTGCCTGACGAGCAGGGGTGCCTGCACGGGATCGAGGTCAACGACACGCCACAAGGACGGCTGGCACTCGCCGCGGCAGGCGCGGACCCTAAGCTCGAGGCGGCCCATCAGGCGGCCCTGCGGCGGCCAATCGACTACCTGCTGGCCGCGCCTCCACGACTCGGCGCGGCGTGCCGGCACCTGTCCGTATCACCGGCCCCCTCACCGCCCTGACATCGCCGCCCGTCGTATCGGCCCCGCCCGAGAGACGCTAGGCTGCTAGGTTGATGAGTTCCGTGGTCGGCCGCCTGCTGCCTCTGATGTTCCTGATCGCTTGCTCCGGCGCGGGCGCTGGGGCGCGGACCGTCGATGGGGCCGAGACCGACGACTCCGAGCCCCCGGCGGACGAGTCGGCCTACGACCGCAAGCTGCGGCTGGCCAAAGACAAGCGACTACAGTGCGACGCCCTGGCCACCGCCATCGAGGGCGCCCAAGGCGCCCAGGCGATCATCAACATCAACGACAGCCAAGCCCTCAACAAGCTGGCCGCGAAGCTCGAGAGCTCAGCGGATAGCGTGGCCGCCGTCGAGGCCACGGTACCGCAGCTCGGCAGCCTGCGGGACAGCTACGTCGAACTGGAACGAGGCAAAGCGACGGCGCTGAAGGACACCGCCGTGGCCAAGTCAGCCGCGACCCAGAAGGGCAAGCTTCGAGAGTACCAACAGCTCGACTCACAGGTCGGCGACGTCATCGACGACATCAATGCCTTCTGCGGCGCCGCCACGGGCGACTAGACCTGAAGGGTGCGCGGTGAAGCCCTGCGACCCGCCCTGACCTGCCGACCGCCGGCGAGCGACGGGGCTCGCAGCCTCAATGAAAGAGCGTGGCCACCGGATTGAGCGGATCGTCTGCACCCAGGCGCGTGGTGCGGTCGAGCCCCACGGTGGCGACCTGTTGGAAGGCGCCGCTGCCGGTGTTCATGAAGTAGGTCACGTCGTTGATCTGCGGCTGCGAGTAACCACGAGCATCGTCGCGACGGCTCACGTGTAGCAGCGAAAAGCCCATCATCGGCAAATCGCCGTACTCTTGTTGGGTCATATCGGCGTTGCAGGTGAGCCGCATGACCGCAAGCTCCCGTCCCTCACCACCGAGGTGGCGGTTCACGTCCTGCGCAGCAGCCTGCAACATGCCGAAGAATGCAGCGTTGTCGTCGATCAGCTTCTGGTGGTCGACGTCGCTGGGATCGTATTCGCCCTCACCGCCGGTTTTGGAGAATCCGCGCAGAGGGTTGGCCACCTCCAGCGCCGCAAAGCGCTCGGCCTCGGCTGACGACAACGCAAAGCCGTCAGGAACGACCTCGTCGCCTGCCTGAATCATCTCGAGCGAGTGATAATGAGTGTGGCCCAACAGCAACGTGCGGACCCGCGGATGGCTGGTGATTTGGTCCACCAGCTCGAGCCCCGAGAAGTGCAAGTGGCGGCCATTCTGGGCGGCTGCCGTCGGATCGAGCAGCGCCGGATTGCAGCGGCCGTTGCCTAGCCGATCGCGGGGCGCGCAGTCGAAGTCCGGATCCGGTCGCATCCACTCCTGCAATCCGTCGTGAAGGCAATCGGCCTCGGTGGCGTCTTTCTGCGCCCAGCTGGGCAGCTTGCACAGCAGCGGCGTCAGCACCGCACCGGAGAGATAGGCGGCCGCACTCTGACCCATCCCGCGGTAGGGCACCTGAGAGTAGTAGTAGCCAAAGTCCTGCCCTTTGTGGCCACCACGAGGATCATGATGGGCGATCAGGACCACGTCTTGATCGCGCCGTTCCGCCTCGTCGAGCTGGTGGGTAACCCAGTCGAGCTGCACCGCCGACATGCCGCCGCCGTAGTTGACGGTGTACATCCCCCAGCCGCTGCGACGGTGCTGGCGCAACTCGAAGGAGTTGAGGCTGACGTAGAGGTTCTCGCCAAAGGACCAAGAGAAGCTCAGCGGTCCGTAGCTGCGTCGCCACTGGTGAAAACCGTCGAAAAGGATCATGTTGCGGTCATCGCGGGACACCGGGCTCCAACCCTCGGCGAGGGTCCGCGCATCCGCCTGCCGCCGGTGGGCGCCGACGAAAATGTCGACAGGCCAGCCGCCGGGCTCGCCGGCCGTGACGCCGACGTAGGCCTTGAACGCATCCCAGCTGAAGTCCGGCCACGCCTTGGCGACCACTCCCGTCACGACGTCGTAAAGCCCCGCATACTTGCTGAGCTCCTCGACCGCACCAGGAACGTGACCGGTGGACACGAAACCATCGTGATTTCCCGGGGTGAGGAAAATGGGGATGGTCAGCTCGCGCAAAGCTTCGAGGATGATCTTGGCCTCCTCGTTGTAGGTCGTGGCGACAAAGGCCTCGCGGAGTCCGCCAGGTGAGCCACCGTTGTGCAAGTCGCCGTTGAAGGTGATGAAGGCCGCATTACGGACCGCCGGCTCGGGCGAGCTGTTCACGTAGTCGACGAAGCTGAAGAGCTGAGGCTGGCTTTTATCGCCCCACTTCGAGCCCGTCGATATCTGCGTGTCGGTCACATTCATCACCGTGTATTCGCCGTCTTCGGGGCTGGCGTCGAAGACCCGCAGGGCGTTGTACTGGTACTCGTAGGCCGCGCCAGAACCGTCGGCAGCCTCGGCGATCTGGCCGTCTCTCTTCACCTCGATGCGCAGATCGTAGAGGCCGGCCGGCACCGACTGCATCGCCGTTTGTCGGAAGAGGCAACGGAGAGTGCGCCGCTGCTTGAAGGGCTCTGGCAGAGCGTCGGGCTGGCTGTGGATCTGGATCTCGCTGGCACCGATTGGGTAGACCCCGTCGGCCATCGTCCCGGTGGCGGGCGCGGCTGTGGTGGTGAACGCGTCGCGACCGTGGCGGGCCACCAAGTAGAAGGCCAGCTGATTGGCGTCACTCTGCGCCAGACTCAGGTAGCGACGTGAGGTGCTCGGGACGGACTGCGAGGTGTCAGGCTGCAGGTGGGCAAAGAGCTCCTCCTCCAACCGCAGCACCACCAGAAACGAGTCCTTAGGGTCATCACGAACGTAGAGATTGGGGTTGCCGATGGTGGGATAGATCAACCGATCGATGCCTTCGCGGCCGTCGATTGCGGTCGGCATGATCTGCTCGTTCTCACTTGCCTCGGCGTAGAAGATGTTCGGCAGGACCATCTCACCCTGCTCAGTGCTGATCTCCCAGGGGCGATCATGAAACTGAGTCTCGGTGTGACTAGCGTCGGAACTGCCGTACTGCTGGCAGCCAGAAGCCAGCAGCAGCAGCGTGCCGGCGAGGGTGCGGGAAAGAGATGAACAGGTTCGACATGGCATGGGATGACCTCTGTAGGTCATACTCCTACCATGTGGGTGTATGTATGTAAATATGTAACTAGAGTGGCTGGAAGCGACGACCCCTCAGCTCGAAAGCACCATACCGATCGAACGACCACAGGACGGTGAGGCAACCGCCTCAGCCCCTTATTCGAGCTTGAAATCGATGCCGTGGCGCTTGAACTGGTCGCGCATCTCGGCCTTGTTGTTGGACTTGATGTAAGCCTCCTCAGGCGCGACGACGTCCTTGGTGACCAGCGCCATGAGGTCATCGTTCATCGTCTGCATGCCTGAACCGCGCCCAGTCTGCATGATGCTCTTGAGCTGATAGGTCTTCGCTTCCCGGATCAGATTCGAGACGGCCGGGTTGGTGAGCAGCACCTCGAAGGCAGCCACGCGACCGCTGCCGTCCTTCTTGCGGCAGAGCACCTGGGCCAAGACGCCTCGCAACGATTCGGCCAGCATCGTGCGGATCTGCGCCTGCTCGTCGGCGGGAAACTGGTCGATGATCCGGTCCACCGTGCTGGTCGCGCTGGTGGTATGCAGCGTCCCGAACACCAGGTGACCGGTCTCGGCCGTCTCGATGGCGATGGCGATGGTCTCCAGATCGCGCATCTCACCGACGAGGACCACATCAGGGTCCTCACGCAGGGCGGCGCGCAGCGCGTTCTTGAACGACTTTGTGTGGGTACCGACCTCGCGCTGATTCACCAGACACTTCTGGTTGTGATGCACGAACTCGATGGGATCCTCGATGGTGACGATGTGGTCGCTGCGGTTCTTGTTGATGAGATCGACCAGCGACGCGAGGGTCGTCGACTTGCCGGACCCGGTTGGGCCGGTCACCAAGACCAGCCCCTTGGAAAGCCAACAGAGCTCGAGCACCTTCTTCGGAACGCCGAGCGTCTCAGGGGAGACGATCTCCATCGGGATTTGACGAAACACCGCGCCAACCCCTTTTCGGTCGACGAAGACGTTGACCCGGAAGCGCGCGAGCCCCTCGATCGAGTGGGCGAAATCAGCGTCGAGATTCTCCTCGAGCTGCTTGGCGCTGCGAGGCGACATGATCTCCTCGAGCATCTCGCGCAGCCGGGTATCGGTGACGAGATCATCGCCCTCGAGGACCTGCATGTTGCCATGGATTCGCACCATCGGCACCACGCCGGTCGATAGATGCAGATCGCTGGCGTCGAGCCTCACCATCTGCATGAGATGACGGTTGATCTTCGGTTCCCCGGGCGCGAGCGCCACCTGGCCCATCGGCTCGCGCGCCACTCCGCGATTCCCAGGGGCCCCTTGGGCGGCCCGGGCGTGGCGGATGTGCCGCTCCGAGAGCGGCGCCGGCTCTTGGGACGCATCGGCCGCTCGGGCGATGGTCACCCGCAACTGTCCGGAGGTGCTGGCCTCCAGGCTCACGTCGATCCCAATACCGGCCGCCTCAGTGTGAAAGGCGGTTTGCCGCCTCCGCTTCAGCTCGTCCAGCTTCGCAGCGGGGGCAAGCTCTTGGACGAGCCGCATCACTGAAGCATGGTCCACCGGTTCTTTGGTGTGGCGGATCCCCTGCGGAAACCTGAAGCTGACGGGTTGGCCTGACACCAAGATGACCGCGCTAGCGTCGTGGCGTATCAGGTGCTTGACATACGAATCGACGTGGGGCACGCCAGATACCTACCGGATTGGTGGTGGGTCGACCAGCGCCACGCCCATCGGGCAAGCGGTTTCTCTCCGGCGCGTCGCTCCGGGGTCTGGCGAGGAGACCAGAACAAAAATGAGCTCTGATGAAGAAATGACGCAAGTGGTGGTCCGCACCTCCAATCACGTCATCCGCGGGGCCGTTGCGCTCATCCCCGGTGCACGACTCACCGACTACCTGCGCAACGCCGACCGCTTCATTGCGGTCGTCGACGCCGTGGTCGAAGACCAGAACGGCAAAGAGCTGTTTCGCAGGCGCTTCGTCAACGTGCACCGGGATCAGATCGAGATCGTCGCCCTCGGCCGCGAGGAGGCCGTGCTGGCTGACCTCGACCCAGCAGCGACGGCTCTCGAAGACGCGCAGGAGTAGCAGCGCGTGGCAGCACGTTGGTGACCAGCCGCCTGCCGCCGGTCACCCCTGGTCCGCAAGATAACGGCCCACGCCGTGAGCGATTTCCTCGAGGTTGGGCGCGATCTTGCCCACCAGAAACTTCTCGACCGTGCGCCCTACCTTGTTGACCAAGAAGCCGGGCACCGCCGGAACTTGCGACGCATCACAGCTCAGCGTGCCGGCGATCACGAGCCGTGTCCCGCCTTCGACCTCCAGGTAGCGGTTCGTTCCGTGACACTCGAGGGCACCAGGAAAGGCGTGGATATCGATGCGCCAGTCCGTTGTGTAAGAGGCGACGTGCCAGGTCGCGTAGTCGGTCCACTGGAGCATGGACTCTTTGATGACCGAGCGCACCACCTTGGGGATGTCGCCCCCGCCGACCCATTCGTTGACCAGCTCGACGTCGCCATCCGGTGACTCGCTACGTTGAGTAACCTCGATGCCACGGATGTTAGGCAGGTAGTCGACCAGCTCGGATAGACGATCGCGGTAGGTCGCAAAGACCGTGTCGCGATCGAAGGGCAGCGTGACGTCCGTAGAAAACTCCATCCCTTCCTCCCAACGCAACGATCACAGCTGCGCCTGTCGGTACCACATCAAGTAGAGCAGCTGCAGGTTGCAGCCTGAGCAGTAGTATTCGGGATCGCCCGGCTGGGCGATCACCCCATCCATCCAATGATGGAGGACTCCGCCGGTACACTGATCCTCAGCGCAATGATCCACCACACAGGCCTGGCCCGCCTCACAGACAGGCGCACAGGGCTGCTG
>JAUVCD010000457.1 GCA_030590865.1 Myxococcales bacterium
GTGACCTATCCGCAAAGCGCCTACTCGACAGGCGGACGTTACACCGGCGAAGGCGTGGCTGAGACGCCCGACTCGCAGGTCGCCGTCTGGCAGTTCGACCGCATGGTGATGGCGTTCGAACTGACGCTCTATACGCCTTACATGCTCAAGAGCGATCCCGAGCTGAGCTACATGCATCCGGCGTTGCAGGTGTTGCAAACCGCCTGGGAGCCGGTGGACCCGCTGGTCTACATGCCCCGGCTCGCCCACCATCCTCTGGAGGGTCACCCGGTCCGATCGGTCTACGAACCTGTCGGGCGTGACGATTCGTACTTTCCGATGGCGCTCTACGACGCCATTGCGCTCGCCTATGGCCATCCGCAGGCGGGCGACGTGATTTGGCCATCCATGCAAGAGGCCCTTGCCCTGGCGGGCCTCGATGGGCTGCTGTCTTATCCGGTGGAGAACAACCTCGAGTCCCAATCAGGCACGCCCTTCACTGGCGTCGTGGTGCAGTACGAGGGCGATGGCATCTACGATCCTCACGCCATCTACGGTCAGTTGGACGCGGTCAAGCACCAGTACGGCTGCTTCTTCGAGACCTTCCGTGACACCGGCACCGCCGTGGTGCCCGCGCCGGCGGCCTTGGGGACGCCTTGTGCCCAGTAGCGGAAGCACTGGCGGCCTGGCGTGCAAAGACCGTTGACGTAGCCCGGTTGGTGTTGTCGCCTAGATCCATGATCCGTCGCGTGCTCTTGACCATGGGCGCCCTGCTCGTCATCGCTTGCGGAAGTGACGACGAAGGGGGCACGAGCTCCAGCTCCGGCACCGGCGGAAGCACCGGTGGGGGTGGCTCAGGCGGCAGCACCTCGACGTCTAGTGGTGGCGGCGACGGTGGCTCGGCCACCGGGGGCGGTGGTGGCAGCGGTGGTGACGGTGGCGCAGGGACTGGTGGCTCGGAGCCTCACGGGACTTGTGGTAGCGCCGGACCGACAGGGGCACACAATCTGGTGACCCTGAGCTCAGGGGATTATTTGCTCTGGGCGCCGCCCAACAACCCAGCCCAGCCCGTCCCCCTGGTGATGGGGCTGCACGGCGACGAGGGGCACCCCGATCAGGCTCTTAGTTACATCTGGGGAGGCGCCTGGGATCTCCATCAAGACTTCGTGCTCGTCTTGCCGGTCTGCCCGGGCACGGCTCATAGCTGGTACCAGGGTGACACGGCTTCCTATGCGGCATTCCTCTCCGAGGTCCTGCTAGATGTGGGCGCCAAGCACAACGTCGACATCGATCGGGCCTATGCGGTGGGCTACTCGGGTGGCTCGTGCTTCCTCTCAGGCTATGCGCTGCAATTCCAGGACGTCTTCGCCGGCATCCAGTGGAGCTGCGGGGGCTGCAACTTGAGCTACCTGGCCCCGCCTAAGCCGGAATGCAAAGTCGATGCGCGGTTCCACATCTCGGATGACGACTTCTTGCTGTCTGGGGCCCAGGCCACCGCGCAGGGGTTGCAGGACCAGGGCCATGAGGTGACCTGGGTGACCGCGCCGTGCTCCGGCCACTGCTGCGCCAATGCGGTGAGTGACGCTGAGGGGGCGTTGACCTGGTTCTTGCAGCGCACCAAGTGCGATGACACGGGGAGCGGCTGCGGCACCATCACCGATCTGCCTTGAGGGCGCTGGCGATCAGGCCGGCTGAGTCCAGGGTGGCGTAGAGACGGTCCAACATCGGCGTCGCGAAGGGCGTCGACAGCAAAGGCAACAGGGGTAGGAAGAAATCGACGCAGCGATCGACGAGCTCGTGGGTCCGTTGCTGTCCTTCCGAGTCATCTCTCAGGAAGTAGAGCAAGAACCCAAGCTGCAGCGTCCACATCCCCAGGGCGCCCATCACCTGCAGCTGCTCGGGGACGTCATCGCTGTCGATGGCCCGGCGAAACAGTCTGATGTCGGCGTCTCGAATGTTCCGGGTCTCGGGGGCGAAGATGGAGGCTTGGCTCTCTGGATCGGCCACGATGCGCACCAGCGCAGCCAGCAGCCGCCGGTCGTCACGCAACGCGGCGAGGTGATGGTGGTAGAGGCCGATCACTCGTTCACGTAGGGCCGACGTCTCGGCGAAGAGTTGCTCGGCGTGGCGCTGCCGGTCCTCGTGCAGCCGCTGGTAATAGGCAAGCAGCAGCGCCTCTTTGGATTCGAAGTGATAATAGGCCGCGCCGAGCGACATCCCACAGGCGCTGGCGATGTCCCGCATCGTCGTGCCGTCGAAGCCCTGATCGCGAAACATCCGCAGCGCAATCTCGAGGATGCGCTCCGCCGTCTGGACGCCTTTGGCGCCGTCGCCGTGGCTTGCTCGTGGGGTCACCGGTCAGCTGCCAGGGTAGGTCCGATCGGTGCCGAGCAACAGCCATGCTGCGCTCGGTGTCCGCGGCGTCGGCTGGGGTGGGGCACCGTGGCTCATCCCAACCCATAAGCTCGGGTGCGGTCGCGACGGCGGGCCAGCTCGGAGGCGTAACGGACGCCCAGGGTAGCGGCGTTCTGTCGCGCCCACTCGGTGAGCTTGGTCTGCCCGGCAGGGGCGGACTCCGTGTAGAGCAGATCGGCCATCAGCCCGTCGATTTCGTCGCGAGTGATCATGACGTCGCCGACCAACTTGCCCAGCAGCCAGCCTGTCGCCAGGCCCAACCAAGGCGGGACCCCGATGACGGGGCGAGGTTTGCCGATGAGGTCGCCGATGGTCTCGACGAGCTCTCGGTAGCTGAAAGTCTCCGGGCCGATGGCGTCGATGACACGGTGGTCACGGCTCTGCCCCTGTGCCACGGCGAGGGCCGCGAAGTCATCGACGTGAATCGGTTGCAGCCGGTAGTCCCCCCGCCCGAACACACCGAACACCGGCAGCTTGCGCAGGGCCCAGGCGATGTTGTTGACCAGGATATCCTCAGGTCCGAACAGCACTGTGGGCCGCAGCACGGCATGGGAGAGTTCCGACTCGGCGAGCGCCCGCTCGAGCCGAGCCTTGCCTGAGAAGTACTCGAGGGGACAATCCTCTGAAGGGTTGGTGATGCTGGTGTGGACGATCCGCTCGACGCCGGCTCGCGCTGCCGCGCCAAAGAGCGCCAAGGTGTGGTCGACGGCGATCGAATGCTTGAACGTGGGGTGATTGAAGCGAACCCAGTAGGTGTTGTAGAGCACCGTCGTTCCAACCAATGACGCCACCAGCGCGTCCGGATTGTCCCAGTTGAACGGGTGCACTTCGACCTGATCTCCAAAGGGATGGGCCCGCTTGGGCGAGCCGGTCAGCGTACGGACCCGATGGCCTGCGGCGAGCAGCCGTCGAGTGATGTACTTGCCCGAGTAGCCGAAGGCTCCGGTGACGACGTGCAGTTGCTGGCCCATGGGTCCTCCTGCGGGTGGTCGGCGTTTGACAATCTTGCCGATCGCTTTGATTTCCAACGCCTAGGATGTTTGAACGTGTTCAATTTGAACATGTTCAAACTATGGATCCTCTGACCAGCAAGTCAAGCTCCATTCGACTGCCACCTGTTAGATAGGCGTCGCGGCTGGCACCCGAGAGACTCGGGGGCACCCGCCGTGGTGGCCCTCAGCACTCGGCACCGAGGGCGGTCATTCACAGGTGAGGTGTGAACGGACGTTCACAAAACCAGCAGCGCCCGGCCTATCTGCGCGACACCCCGTCTGGCACGCCGGTTGCTGCTTCTCGAGCTGAGGACATCACTTTGAAGTACTTGACCATCTTACTCTTGACGTTGGGCATCACGGCCCAGGTCGGCTGTACGCCGCGCATGGCTGCCGCTGCGGCGATCGGCGGCCTGGTTGGCGCTGCCGTAGTTGCGTCGGCCGCCGAGCACCATGACCACGACTGCCACTGCCGGCGCTGCTGTCGGCATCGGCATCGACGGGTCGACATCCACCACCACCACTACCCGGCGGTGGAATACGACGTGGTCTACGTGACCGACTAACCGCCCCCAGTGCTGCGGCCGGCCTCGGTCTGCGGTGAGATGCCTGCCTCGCGTGGGCGTCCGGCGCGGTGTCACGTCCGAGCGTCCGACCGGCGAGCAGCGGACCGTTGCGGCGGCGCGACATTCCACGTACCCGAGCGGGCATGTCGAGCACGCCCGCGTCCCAGGCTGCGCCCACCATGGGCGATGCGCGGCGCGAGCTCGTCTTCCTGCTGGTGGCCGCGCTGGCGGTACGCCTGTGTTGGACCCTGTGGCTCCATCCCCCAGCGGACTACGTCTACTCGGACATGGCGGGCTATGTCTTCCGCGCCGAGCGCCTGCTGCGCGAGCCCCTGGGTCGCTGGCCCGATGCGGCGCTCTACCCCTATGGGACCCACTACCTGTTGGCGGCGATGGGTTGGCTCTTCGGGAGCGTCAAGCACGGCGGCACCGCGGTGGTCTTCGCGCTGCTCGGGGCAGGCGTTCCGCCGCTCTGCTTCAGCCTCACTGGGCGCTTGGCGGGGGGGCCGTCCTGGCCGTTGGGCCAGGACGCCAGAACAGCGAGCCGACCCTTCACCGTGGCCCGGATCGCAGGCTGGTTGGCGGTCGCCTATTACCCGCTGATCTCCCTGACCGGCTACTATCTGAGCGAGACGCCCTACGCTCTGCTACTCACCGCTGCCGCGCTCTTGACCTTGCGGCTTGCCGATCTGGGGTTGGTCCGCGACGCCTGGCTGCTAGGCGCTGTGGTTGCCTTGGGCATCACCTTTCGACATCAGCTGCTGGTGGCCTTGGCATTGGTGATCCTCTTCGCCCTCTGGCGTCGGCGATCACTACCGAAGCTACGTCTGGGGCTACTGTGGCCGGTGATCATCCCGGTGGCGCTGGTGCTCACAGTCTCGGCGATTCGTACCCATCATCACTCTGGCCGGGCCAGCCTGGTGTCTCAGAATGCTGCTCTCAATCGCGTGTTTGGTCGCTGTCACAACAAATTCATCTGGGGTCGCGGTGCCGCCTTCGGCCCACCGTCGTTCGACTTGTTGGACCAGTGGGCCAAGCGCTACCCTTGGCAGCCCCTCAGGCTGTTGCCTGCCAAGCAGCTCGAGCTCAGGGTGAAGGTGCCCCTCACCGACGGCGAGGTCCTCAACGCGCTGGCCGATGACTGTGTGGCCCAGACCGGACAGCTGAGACAGATCCGCTATGCGCTGACTCACGTGGCGCTGCTCTGGGTTGACCCAGGTTGGCCTGACAGCAGCCAGGCCCGCTGGCGCTCGGCCTCGGAAGCCTGGCAGCGCGTCCACTTGTTCCTGCTGCTGATTCCCGCCTGGGTCGCGCTCTTCGCTGGGCTGGGCAAGCGACGGGCCCGAGAGGGGTTGGTGGCCCTCTACCTGTGGAGCCTGATCCTGGTGGTGATGCTGTTCTTCGGTAGCGGACGGCTGCGGTCGCCTTATGACGGCATCATCATCGCTCTGGCCATGAGCCAGTGGGGTCGCTTCTTCGCCCACTTTCGCGACTGGCGGAAGGCGAAGGTGGCGACAGCAGGTGGGGCCGGCCAGCTGGCTGAGGATCGGCAGGAATAGAATGGGCGCATTGCGGGGCCTTCTGACCCTCAGGCCGGGGGGCAGACCCACCGCGCTTCGGTGTCTGCGGTCGAGTCGATCCGATGCCTTGGGGTAGCATTGCTCGGGTGGTGTAAGCTGAAGCTCAGCATGTCGGATGGCGGCCTATCCACGAGGCGACTCGACGTCGGCGTGACCCGCTGCGCGGCTTGGGCGGCCGCGATGCTGGTGAGCGTACTGGTCGGGGGCTGCTCCAGCGACGAAACCGAGACCGTTGCGGTGCCTCCTGAGGATTCGTGCCGCTATGCCTTGGATGGCGTCTGCGACGAGCCCCGCAACTGCGCCTTTGGCTCCGACTCGACGGATTGCGATCAGGCCTGCGCCGAGGACTACACGCCGGCCATCGCGGCGGCCTGTGATTTCGACGAGCCCGAACCCGAGCCGCCGCTCGACGACCCAGGCAGCCACGGAAGCGGCGGCCCTGGTGGCATTTGGGATGGCGTCCTGCAGGCGCGCGGCCCGAGCGGCCCCAATGAGCAGGTCAATCGCTACTATCGCATCTACGTGCCACCGGGCTACGACCCCGAGAAACCCACGCCGCTGCTCTATGTGATGGGTGGGTTTCGGGTGCACTACTGGTCGCTGGCCGGCGATACCGAATTCAATCGCCTGGCGGATCTGAACAACTTCATCGTGGCCTATTTGCAGGCCCAGTGGGTCGAGTACGGCCAGTTCGGGTGGCTCTTCAACTGGTGGACCTACCGTCAGGAGTTCAGCCCTTCCGAATGGTCCGAATGTCCCGACCTCGATTACCTTCAGCAGCTCAGCGCTGAGCTCAAAGGGCTGTACAACATCGACCGGACGCGGATCTTCGCTTCCGGTCATTCCCGAGGTGGCGCCATGTCGGCCATCTTCGCCTTCGAGCTGCCCCAACTGATTGCCGGGATGCTGCCCACCTCGGGGTTCTTCACCCCCAACGACTACACTGCTCGCATCGCCGAGCTGAATCCGGCGCGCAAGGTCAGCGCCGTGATCATCCATGGCACCGCCGATCCGGACGTCCCGGTGTCCGAGTCTGATGCCCTCCACGACACCTTGCTGGCCACCGGCCACCTCGACTGGGAGCAGGTGCTCTACCTCCGCATCCCAGGGGCAACCCACAGCTGGCAGCCCCAATACCACCAGCAGGCCTGGACGTTCCTCAGCGAGCGACCCTTGCCACTGGAGCTGGCGGCGCCATGAGCGGACGAGCGGGCCAGAGCGGGCGGGGCACGGCCGGCAGGGTAGGGCAGCTGGCCGCGGTGGCTGTGGTGACCGTCCTGACGGCGGCCTGCTCGACCGAGACCCGTCCCTACGAGCCAACGGGTTTGCCGGACAAAGAGTCCTTCGGCCCGCCGGCGATCGACTACGCGACCATGGTGCTGGTTCCGGCAGGCACCTTCGAGATGGGCCATCCCGACGAGACGGCGGGCCCTTATGGGAACCCTTGGAAGGAAAACGAGCTGCCGCCGCACCCGGTGACGCTGAGTGAGTACTGGATCGATCTCGATGAAGTGACCGTCGAGCAGTACGCCCTGTTCCTGTCCTACGCTGCCGGAGAGAAGCACTACGATCCTCTTTCGCCCATCGAGCGGGTCGGTGACGTCGACTATCAGGCGATGGAAGGCTACGCGCAGCGTCCGGCGACTTACGTCACCTGGCCCGGCGCGGCCGAGTATTGCGAGTGGCTCGGCAAGCAGCTGCCTAGCGAGGCGCAATGGGAGCGGGCGGCCAAGGGCACCGAGCAGCAGACCTTCCCTTGGGGGGAAGACGGGGCCAGCTGTGTGCTCGCCAACTACTATACCGGGCGCACCTGGTGCGTGGGCGAGCCGGTCGACGTGGGGAGCTACAGCCCCGCTGGCGACTCGCCTGACGGGCTGCACGACCTGGCGGGCAACGCGGCCGAATGGACCGCCGACTGGTATGTCCCTTACGGGCCCGATCCGGCCACCGATCCGGTTTTCGTCGAGCCCAATTGGGAAGGCGTGGTGGTCCGTGGCGGGGGGTTCAACGAGGTCGCCCCGTCCCTCCGGACCACGGCGCGCTGGGCGGCCGAGCCCGCCGAAGGCTCTCCTGGAATTGGTTTCCGATGCGCAGCACAACCATGAGCACCGACCGAACAAACGCAGGTGGCGCGCTGCTCGGGCGGTTGACCGTGGTGCTGCTCATCGCCAGCTCGGTGGTGACGCTGGGTGGGCTGGGTTGCACCACCTACGTGGACCAGGTGCCTGGAGAGAGCGGGCCGCCGTCTGACCATCGCCCACTGCCCGACGCGCCTGATCCCCTCGACCCGTCCCACCCGCTGCCCGAGGTGCTGGCCGAGGGCTTGTTGAGCCCCCG
>JAUVCD010000721.1 GCA_030590865.1 Myxococcales bacterium
TCGGTCTGGTCACGAGTGTGGGGCACGTCGAAAAGCCTCAGTGGCGCTCGGTTGCCCCGCCGCTCAAACTCGATGGCATCGCGGCTATCGTAATGAGGCATCCCTTCCTCGGGCTCGGTATCTTCCCAGGGACCGCGGACGATCACCCCATCGATGTCCTCGAAGGGGAGGTCGGCGCGGACGATCAAGCCCCGCAGGCGAACCAGCCGGGCAGACCAATCGATGAGGATGCGCCGGGCGCCATACTCGCGCAAGAAACCACGAATCACGTGAAAGCCGTAGGCGACCATACCGGCACCGACGGCGATGCCACAGAACCACAGCAGGTAGGTCTTGGGGATCACGACGTCGAAGAGCCGCTCGAGACCCACCACCGGCAGCAGGACGAACAGGGCCAGACCCAAGGCGATGAAAGCCGCGGGCACCAGCAACAGGGGCACGCTGATACAGGCCGCCATCACCAGCGCGATGGGATCCCAACTCTTCCGTAGCGCGATCTGTTTGCCTGGGCGCCAGGCCTGCACCCGGCAGCTCAACAACCGGCGCAACCTCTTCTCCTGCTGATTGCTTGGCTTGCGCGGGCGCTTCTTCTTGGGGGGCTCTTGGTGCTCTGACCGCCGGACCTCGAGCTGCGCCGCACTCCGCTTTCGAGTAGGGATCCGCTGGACCGCCGAGTCCTCTTCAGCGTCGTCGTCCTCGTCTGGCCGTCGGCGCAACAAGTCGATAGTCACCGATCCGTCGTCGTCGCCCTGCGCCTGATAGTATTTCCACTTCAGGATGTGACCGATCCGGAAGACCAAGTCCTCGGCGTCCTCGGCGTCCTCGAGGTTGGCGAGCCGAAATGACCACGCCAGGCTCCGCTCGCTACCGGAGGCCGCGCCGTAGGTGACTCGACAGGTGGCCATGACGGCATCGTCTTGTTGGGGATCCAGATCGATACGCAACCTGTCGATGCTGCTGAACGACACGGCCTTGCGACCGGTGAACAACAGCGGCCAGAGCCCGTAGCGGATCACCAGGCGCTGACGGCGGCCATCCCAAGTCACCCGCCGCAGCCACAGCGGACGGCGCAGGTGGAGTGAGCGCTTGAGCCCGAGCGCCACGGTCCAGAGCAGCCAGAAAGGTACGAAGGGCCACAGCAGCATGGCCCGAAGGATGAGACCGATGGAGTACAGGTCGTCGGTGCGATGGGCCACCCACGCCAGCTGTTGTTCGGGCTCGTAGGTATCGATGTTCAAAGCGGCGTCCTCGCAAGTGGTGGCTAGCGAGCCGAGGTATCGACTCGGGACGTTGCCACTCTACCCGCTCGGCGCCAACCACTGACTGGCGCGGGGGCGCGGGGGCCCCCCAGCCCCGCGCCCCCGCCGTCCTCGCCGCTAAAATGCGTAGCTCAAGGCACCGCCGGCGGTCGGCCCGCCGCTGGTCGCATCCCGAGCCTGGTAGCCCCCTCGACCCAAGAGCCCAAAGCCCCAACCGATGTCGATGGCCGCCTCGGCGAGCAGCCGCACCCCGAACTCGTCGGCGCTCGGCATGTTGGTCACCTCGATGATGGGCGAGATACGCAGGTTGCGGTGCGCCTGGATGTCGACCTGGGAGAAGAAGCGCGCGCCGAACTGGTGGATCCCTTCGAACCCGACGCTCAGCTTGCTGCCATAGGGATCACCGATGTGCAGGGTGCCGCCACCACCAGCGGAGAAACCAACTTCGGTCACGCTGACCAGCGAGCTGGCGTCGAGGTGCCAGTGCTCACCCATCCTGAAGCGCACCCAAGGCGCCCCGTAGTTGAGGCCTACCTGGAAGCGCTCATCCTCCTCCTGACCAGGCAAGCGAGGGCGCACCGGCACCGGGGCGCTACCACGCACCACGCCCAGACGGATTCCAAACTCGGCGATCGTCCGCAGGGGACGATAGGTGAAGCTACCTTCGACCCGGTAGTAGCGATCGTTGACCGTCCGCTCTTCCAGCTCCCCGTTGGCGTTTTCGACCTGGGCCGTGCTGTGGCCAAAGTCCACGTACTCGCCGCCGCCAGCAAAGACGACTCGTCGGTGGTTGACCCGCTGCTCGAGGGCGCTCTCGATCTGGTCCATGCCGTCTTTGGGCACCTGCACCGGGTGGGGCTCGGCCCGTGACGAGAAGATAGCGCTGCGCGTTCCATTGGGGCGCTCGACCTCGATGGCATAGTCGAGTCCCGGTGGCAGCACGTCCTCTTCGGGGATGGCGGCCCGGTAGGGGCCACCGTCCTGCCGCAGGAACGCCACCTCGCGGTAGGGTTTGTCCTTGCCCGATCGGTAGAGCAACAAGGTGCGCTTGATCTGCTGGGGGTGGATGATCTCGACGTTGAGCGAGAGCCCTTCGTGAGCCACCGCCGCCGACACGGGCGCGTGAAACAGCTCGGACACCGCGTTGGCGCCGCACGAGTCAGCGTCGTGATCCGCCGCCAGCGCTGGCGTAGCGGCCAGGGCGAAGGCTGCGGTCAGGGCCACGGATGCGGCCGGTCTGAGCACCTTTGCGTACGTTGTTTCGTAGGTCACCATGTGTAACTCAGTGCTCCCCCGAAGCCCGGTCCGGAATGGTTGATGGTTCGTCCCTGATATGAGCCGCGCACCGCCACCACGAAGGAGTCGGCGATGCGATAGCCCACCTGAGCAATGCCCCGGACTCCGATGTCGTTGGCCCCCAACGAGGTATCCTCGGGCATGAAGTCCTCCTCGGTGGGGCGCACCGTGTCGCGGCTCGACGAGCTACCCGCCGGCTGATTGGTCACCTCGCTGCGGACCATCAAGGGCCAGTCATGGATGACCTCGAGCTCAAGCTGGGCCACGCCTCGCAGCCCGACGCCGCCGAGAAACTCCCCGCCGAGCAGCAAGTTGGTCCTCAGGTCATGACCCAACCGAATCATGGCCTGCCCGCCACCGGTGAGACCGCCGTCCTTGAGACCAATGATGGGACGGGCGAGCACACCCACGAAGTCGGTGATGCCAAACTCGCCTTCGAGGTAGCCGTAGGTGAGGCCTACCTTGCGGGACGACAAGCCGAGCTCATCGAGCTCTTCGAGTGAGCCCCCCACTCCACGATAAACACCAAAGCCGCTGCGCAGCGCTCGAATGCCGATATCACCAAAACGCATCCCGAAGTAGCCCTCGGTCTGCCAGGTGGCGTCGTCGCCCCGCAATCGGTTGTAATCGGCGTAATCGGTCCACATGGCAATGGTGGCGAGCGGCGGTTGGGCTGGCTCGGGCTCAGTGACATCCCGGACCTCGAGCGCCAGGGGCAGCCTTGACGAGCCGACTACTGACTTGGTCTTGCCCGCCTTGGTGACCCGCTCGACGAAGTACTCGAGCTTGGGGGGCTGCAGATGTTTGGCCGCTACGGTGACCCTGAAATAGCCGCCACCGGTCGGCTTCATCGAGAGGGGGACGTAGCCGTCTTCGCCGACAGCGCGCAGGTGAAACACGGCCGCGGTGGTCCGCTGGTCCAGCCGGATGCCGAAGGTAAATGGGTGGTGGGCCAGAGCCTCGGTCGGCGGCACGAAACGCGGATGATCTTCGCTCAAGCGCTGCTCCTTGCGCCGCGCTTGGCGCTTGCGCTCCTTGAGCTCGTGGTCCACCAGCTTCCGCAAGACCGCCGCCTCTTCCCACAACACCCGGGCGTGACTGCTCTGGGGATGCGCGGCAATCCAGCGCTCGTAGGCGCGAATGCGCTCGACCACGGACTTTCCGCGCAACGACTCGAACAGCTGAGCTACTTGACGCGCCTCGCCGTCGGCGGGCTCCGGCGCCGCATAGGGATTTGGAGTGGAGGGGTCGGCGGTGGCAGTGTCGCTAGCCTCTGCCACTGGATCTTCCGTTGCGCCGTCCCCGCCAGGCGCTTGCGGCTTACCTTTAGCCACCGGGGCGCTCGTCTCAGACTTGCGCAGCACCACGGTGTCGCCAGCCCGAGGCGGGGTGTCGAAGACACCTTCGACGATAGCTTTGGCGAGATTTTCGCCAACCCGGCGCAGCCGCAGCCGCCCAATGACGAAGCGGTCTCGCACCAATTGTTTGGTCACCGGATGGCGCACTTGTAGCGAGCGCCAAACCTCGACCAAGTCATCGACCTTGGCGCCGCTGCTGCCCGCTAGATCAATGATGATCTCCTCATTTTGAATGTCGATGACGTGGCCCTCGATGGTCGACGATTGAGGTGCTTGTGCGTGAGCGGGGGAGACTTGGAATGGCCCCACGCTGACCATCAGGGCCGCCAGCAAGAGCCAGCGACCGGTTGCACCGGATTGATTTGAACGTGTTGGTTGACCTGTCACGACTGAGCCTCGTCGCAATCATCGGGCCAAGGCTGGCAGCCTCGGAAACTCGCTGTTTTCGGCGCAAAGTTGTGCACCATGCTGCGCACCACCGTGCAACTCACCGCACGTCGTGAAGCTGGGTGCACGCCGCTGCGCGGCCCATGAGCAACCACCGCTCGCGCAGACGGGCGAAAATGCAGTGAATGGTTGGGCGAGGTGACATTGGCACCGCAATCGCTAGGCAGGACGGGAATGAAACAGACGA
>JAUVCD010000570.1 GCA_030590865.1 Myxococcales bacterium
GACCTCGGTGACCGCCGGCACCCTGCTGCGTTGCCCTGAGACTCTGGCGAAAGACTGGTTCGAGCTGCTCTGGGGGATCGCCGCCGATGAGCTGTGTATCGACGTCGCCACGGTCATGCAGGTGGCCCAGCTCCCGAGCGAGCACATGGCCCGACGGGGGGTCGAGGAGCTGCACGACGTGGTGGCAGGTTGTGGGCGCCAACGACTCGCGGGAGTGGTCGAGGTCGATTCGCGAGTGCTCGATCTCGGCAAGGTGAAAGTAATCGTGCTCATCGGCAGTGAGCGAGAGGCCGGCAAGTCGGTCCGAACCCGTATGCGTCACGTGCCGAACGTGGGCCGCGATGTGATGCGGCGGTTCGTGAACGAGGTGATCGAGCCAGGGAGCACCGTGCGCACCGATTGTTGGACCGGCTACGCCGAGATCGACTCGCCTCACTACTGCCACCAGGTCGATACCGTGCACCCTTCGGGACGGCGGTTCGGACTGCCTGGCGTCAATCGCGCCATGTCACTGCTTCGTCGTTGGCTTCGCACCCGTCCGGACGTGTCGCCCGCCAACTTGACCGGGCTGCTGGACGAGTTCTGCTTTCGCCTCGACCACGCGGGCCACAGCATGGTCGGAGCCATGTTCTGCAAATTGCTGGAGCAAGTGATGCAGTCGAGGCGGTTCGGCCGTGGTCCCCGGCGCCTCAAGTCGGGGGTCAGAAAGATTGAAACCGGTGCCGTGGCCGAGGACCGGGATGACGTAGGGCAACGGTGGTCGGCGTAGCGCGCTGTCCCACGAGCTGGGGGGACAGCCGAGGCTGCCTTGCTGCGCCCGCCTAGCCGCTCAGCGCTTGATCAGCTCGCCAGCGCCTGAGATGTCCTTGGTGATCTTGGGGTCGCCGCTGTAGCGCACCTCGCCGGCTCCCGAGATGTCTACGTCCAGCTCGTTTGGCTCGGCCAAGTCGATTTGGCCCGCGCCGCTGACGCTCACCTTCACCGACTCCACCGAGAGCGCCTTGGCGTCGATATCGCCGGCACCAGACACTTGGAGGGCCAGTGCTTTGGTTTTTCCCTTGGCCTCGACCTTGCCTGCCCCTGATAGCTCGATCTTCAGCTCGTCGTTGTTCACCCCCTCGATGCGCAGCTTGGTGGCGCCGCTCCCGCGGGCGAGGCTGACGTTGGGCGCTGTCACCTTGGCGATCAGTGGCAGCTTGGGGCTCATGCTCTTGGTCCCCTTGATGATCAAGCGGTCGCCTTCCACCGTCGCATCCAAGAGGGGGAGCAGGTTGTCATCGCCGCTGAGCTCGACCGAATGGGTTTTGCCTAGCGTTAGCTCGAGCTCGATCACCCCGTGAACCTCGACCTCTGAGAAGGCCCCGACGGTTCGCTTGTCGGTTGCCGCGGTGCCGCTACCCGCGACGCCGGTACAGCCCAGACCGGTGAGGGAGAAGGCGACAATCAGGAGGGTCAGTGACAGGCTTTTGAGCAACATGAGCCATGAATAACACGCGTCCGAGCTGCGAAAAGTGAGCTGGCTCACATTCTGGCTCGGGGTACGGTCATCCAACGAGCCAGGTGGGCGCTCTTGCACGCTGGGGCTTGGCCGCCTAGAAACTGACATCTGTAACAGGGAGGGTATCCATGGCTGACCCAATCACGTTGGTGCAGCGCATTGCCGACCACGCCGAGCGCCGGGGTGATGCTATGGCGCTGTGCGAAATGAACACCGCGGGAGGTTGGCTCACGACCACCTGGCGGGAGTACCTGGAGATCGTCCGCGCTATCGGCAAGGGGTTACTGTCCTTCGGGCTCGAGCCTGGGGACATCGTGGCTCAGGTCAGCGAAAACCGCCGCGAGTGGGTGTGGTGCCAGTTCGGCGTCATGGCTGCCGGCGGCACGATTGCGCCGATTTACACCACCAGCACGGCTGAGCAGACCGCCTATATCGTCAGCCACTGTGCTGCCAAGATCGCCATCTGCGACACCAGCGCACAGCTCGACAAGTTCCTCGACTGTCAGCGTGAGGGGCAGGCCGACCTCGACTTCATCTTCACCATGGATGAGGTGGACGTCGGCTCTCGCGCTCGCGGGTTGAACGTCGAGGTGGCGTCGCTAGACGTCTTGATCGACCGGGGCCGTGATGGTGACGATGACGAGCTCGACCGACGCATTGGCGCAGCCGAGCTCGACGACCTGGCGTTATTGGTCTTCACCTCCGGCACCACCGGGCTGCCCAAGGGTGCTGAGCTCACCCATCGTAGCATTCGGGCCCTCGGCGATATGTTCAAGGCGACCTACAGCTTCGCCTTCAAAGAGCAGCATCGCTACATCAGCTATCTGCCCCTATGCCACGCTGCTGAACAGGGCTTCACCAACTTCGTTGGGCTGCAAACCGATAGCGTGACCTATTTCTGTCGCGATCTGACCAAGGTGCGAGACTATTTGGTGGCGGTCCGCCCCACCATATTCTTTGGCGTGCCGCGGGTCTGGGAGAAGTTCGAAGCGGTGCTGCGAAGCAAGCTCGCGGAGACTACGGGTCTCAAAGCTCGGCTCGCCCAGTGGGCCCTCGACACCGAGCTCGCGGCCTTCGAGCTCACCATGAAGACTGGCGAGGAGCAACGCAGCTGGCAGCGAGTCGTGGCCAACGCGGTGGTCCTCAAGAACATTCGTAACGCCCTTGGTCTCGACGCGCTTCGCGCTGCAGGCGGCGGTGCCGCCCCGATGGCTCGGTCCACCCTCGATTTCTTCGCCTCTCTCGGCATTCCAATTCTCGAGGGGTTTGGGATGACCGAGACCTCCGCTTTCGCCACCGTGCAGCCCCTCGGGCGGCCTCGTTTTGGAACGGTGGGTAAGCCGCTCGCTTGTGGGCACGACGTGGTCGAGGTGAAGATCGCCGACGACGGTGAGATCATGCTCCGAGGCACCAACATGATCCGCGGCTACCTCCACCTGCCGGAAAAGACTGCCGAGCTCTATACCGACGGCTGGATGCACACCGGCGATCTCGGCTCGGTGGACGAGGATGGCTACCTGAGCATCACGGGACGGAAGAAGGACCTCATCATCACGGCCGGCGGTAAGAATGTGGCGCCTGCGGAGATTGAGAACCACCTTCAGGCCATCCCAGGGGTTGGACAGGCGGTGGTGGTTGGCGATCGTCAGCGCTTCCTCAGCGCCCTGCTCGTGCTCGACGAGGAGGCGCTGCCGGACCTTTGTGCGGCTGCCGACGTCAAGCTCGCTTCGATGGCCAAGCTCGCCCAGAGCGAGCAGGTCCGTCAGTTCATCGAGGAGCGCATCGAGCAGGACTGCAATCCCAAGCTCGCTCGCTATCAGACGATCAAGCGGTTCGAGATTCTGGACCAGCCCTTCAGCGTCGAGGGTGGCGAGCTCACCCCAACGTTCAAGGTCAAGCGCAACGTGGTGAGCGACAAATACGGCGACCTCATCAGCGCAATCTACGACCAATGACGGTGACCGAATGTCCATCTGGCTCGGCCGGGTATTCGACTGCCGTCACGCAACACCAATAGTATAGGGAAGTCATGGCACCCACTGCTGGCACGATGATCACCGAGAATGTCCGGCTCGCACGGCCTCTGCCTGGTGCGCGCAGTGATGCGATCTGGCTGGCCGATCAGCTCGATTGGCGAAAGAAAGTCGTCGTCAAGCTGCTCACCGCGAAGCTCAAGACGGACGATGACGCGATCGTCGAGTTTCTCGAACATTACGCTCCCTATCAAGAGATCGAGACCACCCGTGCCGTGCTGGTTTACGATTACGGCCTCACCGACGATTTCGTCCCCTTCGTGGTGATGGAGCAGCTCACTGGCGAGACGGTGGCCCAGCGGCTGCGCAAGGAGGATCGGCTCCCACCGCAGGACGCCGCCGAGGTCGTCGCTCAGCTTGCCGATGCCCTCGACAAAGCTCATGCAGAGAGCCTGCTGCATCTCGGCTTGGGACCAGACAATGTCTTTCTCTGTAAGTCGACCAAGGGGATGGACGCCAGAGTGCTCAACTTCGGCGTGGCGTCATTCACCATGAGGGATCGCAAATCCGAATATGCGGCGCCAGAGCAATACCTCAGCCAGAGCACCGATCATCGCTCCGATCTGTGGTCTCTCGGCGCGCTGGCCTATCTCATGCTGACCGGGCAGCACGCCATCGATGGGCACAAGCGCCGGATGATGCAATGGGACTTCGAGCCGCCCAGTGAGCTATGGCTCGATGATGTGCCGGCAGAGGTCGACGATTGGTTCACTCGGGCGCTGCACAAGGATCCAGAAGAGCGCTACCCGTCAGGCGAACAGATGGCCACCGAGTTCCACAAGGCGATGCATCAGCTGAAGGATCGCCCCGCCGAAGGGGCCGGCATCGCCAAGGTGATCGAGGTCGGCACGCCGTCGACGGCGCCAGCGACCAAGACAAGGGACGTGGTGCTGGAAGAGGGCGACGAGGACTCGCCGGGCATCGTCATCGACGTGGATGACTGAGCGGCGCTTCGGCGAGCTCCCAGGGCTGATGGTAAGGTCGTGGCCATGGGGATCGACATCACAAGCTGGATTGCCGCGCTCGCCGTGGCGGGAATTACGCTCGGCACGCTCGGGGGTGCAGGCGGTTGCGACGACGAAAGCGCGACCCAGGGGACTGGCAATTCCGGCGCCGTCGGTGGCGTTGGAGGTAGCGGGGCCGGCGGCGCGGCAGGCGGCGGGGGTGGGTCGGGAGCCGCCGGCGCCGGCGGCGGCAGCGGAGGCGCAGCGGCGCTCTGCAGCGCTGGAGATCCGGAGCGCATCTTCTTCAACGACTTCGAGGACGGCAGCTATCGGCCTGGCCCCAATGAGACCCTAGACCCATCCCACCACTTCGTGTTTCGCGGGGGGTACTCGGACGAGACCAACTTTGCGGTGGTAGGCGCCGGAGCCACGCCCGACAGCCGCGCCGGAGCTATGGTGCTTCGCGGCAATTTCTGGGAGTTTGAGGATCCGACGATTCCCAATCCGGTACCGGCGGTTGACCCGGCAGCCGCCGCTGGTGGCGTCACGATTTATGGTAACAAACGACCGGGTCTCGCGGTGGCCCTCGCCGATCTGGGCATCCCTCAGATGCCGCCCAGTGATCCTGCTGCGCCGATCACCGATCGAGGCGAGCTCTACGTGAGTTTCTGGCTTTGGTACGACCAGGACTTCACTCACGAATCGACGACCGGCAATCAGGGGGTGAAACTTTTTTACGCCTTTGGGCCGAACCACGTTCAGTGGGTGTTGTCCGAATGGAATTCGGCCACGCTCCATCTGCAATGGAACATCAACAACGTGGGCGCTTGGCCCAGCTTCGATTGGGAAAGTGGCTTCACCAACTTCAATGGGCGCTGGTCCCATATCGAGTGGTACTTCCTCGAAGAGACTACGCCGGTCTTCTACGAGTACGGGCAGTTTTCCAACTCGGGCAATGGCTATTTGGCAAGTGAATGCCCGGGTGTGGAGGACTATTCGATTCAGTTTCCGGTGCCAGGCACCAGTCCTCAAGAGTGCCTGACGCCGACTGAGGCCTACGACCAGAACAGCCGTGACGGGATATTCATCGCCCGGGTCGACGGCGCCACCATCGTTGATGTGCGCGACATGGCCTACAATGGCCGCTTCGATCTCATCAACTTCCCAGCCTGGCACGGCGGTGGGGGGCAGGCCTTGACCTCCGCCGGCTGGGCTCTGGACGACGTCTGCCTGCGCCGAACCGCACCTCCTGGGCTAGTCGAATAGGCTCCTGAGGCTCGGCTTTTACCGGTGGCCGGCCGAGCACCTGTCACGAACCTCAGCTCGGCTGGGCTAGTCAAAACGGCGGAAGCCGTGGGACGAGGCGGTCGGCTTGGCGGCGGGTGTGCCCCCGGCGGGCGATCGCACCGCGCGGTGCAGCGTGAGCCGGAGCTGCGCATCGGTCTTGGGGATCACCCGTTCGACGATGGACTTGTGACCTGCGAGGGTAATCGCGAGCTCGAGCTCGTCGTCCGCTCGTGGGACCGAGAAGCTCACCGGCGTGACCCCTTGGTCGACGCCCCCGATGGTGACCCGGGCTCCGACCGGGCTCGTAGCGACGGTGATGGTCACCTCGCTCCTGGCCGCCGTCGGCGCCGACGTCTGGGATGGGATGGTCTCGGGCGCCGTCGAGCTGACCACAGGCTGGGGCCCGGTCTGGCTTGGGCGCTTGGCGACGGCTACGGCGCCACCGGCTAATAAGGCTACGGCGCCACCTGCAATTAGCCAGCGTCGACGACGGTGGGCAGCAGCTCCGAGCGATCCTTCTGGCGCCATCGAGGCGGCAACCGGTTGTGCCGCGGCGCCGTGACTCTGGGACTGCCAA